>NZ_JBWKZH010000031.1:0-69220 GCF_059424305.1 Hydrogenophaga sp. GW456-12-10-14-TSB4
GCCGCCCCCAACGGCACGCGCCCCTCCCCGCCATGAACGCCGATCCCGCCACCCGGCCTTCGGCACCGCGCGCGCGGCTGCTGGTCGTCGACGACGACGCCGACATGCTGCGCCTGCTGGCCATGCGGCTGGGCGCGGCGGGGTACCAGGTCACGTCTGTCGGTTCGGCCGAGGCCGCGCTCAGCCAGCTCGACATCGAGCGGCCCCAGCTGGTGCTTTCCGACGTGCGCCTGCCCGGGCGCGACGGCCTGGCCCTGTTCGACGAGATCCGCGCGCGCCACCCTTCCCTGCCAGTGATCCTGCTGACCGCGCACGGCACCATTCCCGACGCGGTGGAGGCCACGGCGCGCGGCGTCTTCACCTACCTCACCAAGCCCTACGACGCCAAGGAGCTGCTGGAGAAGATCGCCCAGGCCCTGGCCCTGGGCGCGCCGGCCCACCAGAACACCCATGTGGACGAGGCCTGGCGCAGCGAGATCGTGAGCCGCTCCAACCGCATGGCCGACCTGCTGGCCGAGGCGCGCATGGTCGCGCAATCCGACGCCAGCGTGCTGCTGCGCGGCGACTCGGGCACCGGCAAGGAGATGCTGGCGCGCGCCATCCACAAGGCCAGCGCGCGCGCCAACCGCCCCTTCATCGCGGTGAACTGCGGCGCCATCCCCGAGGCCCTGCTCGAATCCGAGCTGTTCGGCCACATGAAGGGCGCCTTCACCGACGCCGTGGCCAACCACAAAGGCCTGTTCCAGGCCGCCGACGGCGGCACCCTGCTGCTCGACGAGATCGGGGACATGCCACCGGCCCTGCAGGTCAAGCTGCTGCGCGTGCTGCAGGAACGCGCGGTGCGCCCGCTGGGATCGAGCCAGTCGCTGCCGGTGAACGTGCGCATCATTTCGGCCACCCACCGCGACCTGGAGGACGCGATGGCCGCCGGCCAGTTCCGCGAGGACCTGTATTACCGGCTCAACGTGGTCACCCTCACGCTGCCCACCCTGGCCGAGCGGCGCGAGGACATCGCCCTGCTGGCCAACCACTTCCTGGCCCGGCTGGCGGCGAAGTACGGCAAGCGCAGCTCGGGCTTCGCACCCGAGGCGCTCAAGGCGCTCACCATGGCGGCCTGGCCGGGCAATGTGCGCCAGCTCTACAACGTGGTCGAGCAGGTCTGCGCCCTCTCGACCACCCCCCTGGTCTCGCTGGCCCTGGTGCAGCGCGCGCTGCGCACGCCCTCGGTGGAGGTGCTCAGCTTCGCCGACGCCAAGCAGCGCTTCGAGCGCGAGTACCTGGTGGACCTGCTCAAGATGACCGACGG
Source organism: Hydrogenophaga sp. GW456-12-10-14-TSB4 (assembly GCF_059424305.1). Lineage (NCBI taxonomy): Bacteria > Pseudomonadati > Pseudomonadota > Betaproteobacteria > Burkholderiales > Comamonadaceae > Hydrogenophaga > Hydrogenophaga sp. GW456-12-10-14-TSB4. The sequence goes on from NZ_JBWKZH010000031.1 coordinate 1,307, forward strand.
CAACGTGGCCGACGCGGCCCGCCTGGCGCAGCGCAACCGCACCGAGTTCTACCGCCTGCTGCAGAAACACGCCCTCACCCCCGGGCTGTTCAAAAGCGACGGCAGCGGCGCCGGGAGCGAGGCTGTCGCTGAAGAGTGACAAGCCCAAGCCCTTGTTTTTGCTGGGATTTTCCTGAACACCGGCCCAAGCTGTCGCCATTCGGCGACAAAAACCGGGCCTGAAACGCCCTCCAGCCCCTCGCGGCGGCGAAAAAACATCTGGATACCTGAAAACGTGTTGATCTGATTGGGTTTTTTCAGGTTGGCACAGGGTTTGCCCTAATACCGGCATGCCCATCACGATCCGCCCGTTTTTCACCCTTCGCCGCCTGCGCGGCTGGGGCGTGCTGGGCGCCCTGCTGGCCGCGTTCTGCGGGGCGTCGGCCCATGCACAGCGCGTGGACTGGGACCACATCACCCGGCTCGCCCAGACAGGCGCCCAACAGCCTTATCGCGCAAACAGCGACAAGCTCCCCGGCGAACTCGCCACCATCACCTACGACCAGCTGCGCGACATCCGCTTCAAGACCGACCGGTCCGTCTGGCGCGCGCTGAACCTGCCTTTCGAGGCGCAGTTCTTCCACCTCGGCCTGTACCAGACCGAGCCGGTGCGCATCCACGAACTCCTGGCCGACGGCACGGTGAACCACCTGCCGTACCGGGGCGCCGATTTCGACTACGGCAAGAACACCTTCGACACCAGCGGCTGGGGCGACCTCGGCCACGCGGGCTTTCGCCTGCACTACCCCCTCAACGGCCAGGCCTACAAGGACGAGCTGGTGGTGTTCCAGGGCGCGAGCTACTTCCGCGCGCTGGGTGCCGGCCAGCAATACGGCCTGTCGGCGCGCGGCCTGGCGATCGACACCGTGGGCGGCAGCGGCGAGGAATTCCCGCGCTTCGCGGAGTTCTGGCTGCAGCGCCCCGCCGAAGGCGCGGCCGAGGTCACGGTGTTCGCGCTGCTCGATTCGCCGCGCGCCACCGGCGCCTACCGTTTCGTGATCCGCCCCGGCCAGCAGACCACCACCACGGTGACCGCGCGCGTGTTCCTGCGCGCCGGTGCCGGCCCGGTGAACACCCTGGGCATTGCGCCGCTCACCAGCATGTTCCTCTCGGGCGAGAACCAGCCCATGCCCGGCGACTTCCGCCCTGAGGTGCACGACTCCGACGGCCTGATGATGCTCAGCGGCGAAGGCGAGTGGCTGTGGCGCCCGCTGCAGCGCCCCAAGGCGGTCACGGTCAGCTCCTTCACCCTGCAGAACCCGCGCGGCTTCGGCCTGATGCAGCGCGACCGCGCCTTCGCCAACTACGAGGACGTGGAAGCGCGCTACGAGCGCCGCCCCAGCGCCTGGGTGAAGCCCGTGGGCGATTGGGGCGCCGGTCGCGTGGAGCTGGTGCAGCTGCCCACCCCGGACGAGACGCACGACAACATCGTCGCCTACTGGGTGCCGGCCCAGCTGCCTGCCGCCGGCCAGCCACTGGAACTGAGCTACGAGCTCGCCTGGCAGGGCGACACCCAGCAGCGCCCGCCGTCGAGCTGGGTCACCCAGACCCGCAAGGGCTACGGCTTCACCCGCCTCTCGCCGGCCGAGCAGGCGCGCCAGCCGCAGTACGTGATCGATTTCGCCGGCCCCGCGCTGGACAGCCTGCCCGCCGGCGCACCGGTGAAGGCAGTGGTCACGGCCAACGCCAACGGCCGCGTGCTCGAAACCCTGGCCTACCCCAACCCCGCCACGCGCACCTGGCGCGTGACCGTGCGCGTCGAACGCGTGGACGCGACGCAGCCGGTCGAGCTGCGCGCCTTTCTGCAACACCACAACGACACCGTGAGTGAAACATGGACACATCTGCTGTTACCCGAATGAGCGCCCAGACCCAACTGCGCGAAGAACGGCACCCCAATTCCGTCACGGCGCCCCCGATCAACCGCGGCTCCATGGTGCCCCGCCCCTGGCGCGGCTTCTGGAACAGCATCGGCACCGCCGTGCTGAGCACGGCCAGCCGCGTGCTGCCTCCGCGCACGCCGGCCGTGGTGTCCACCGAGGTGGTTGAAACGCCCATGGCCTGGCAGAGCGCGGCCAACCGCCGACGCGCGGTGTTCGCCCTGCTCACCGTGCTGAGCACCGCCTTCGCCACCAGCCTGTTCGCCGACGCCCAGCCCGAGCACCACAACGCCTGGCTGCAGTACGGCCAGCTGGCGCTCTTCGCCCTGCTCTCGGCCTGGGTCGTCACCGGCTTCGTGACGGCACTGATGGGCTTCTGGGTCTCGCTGTTCGGCGACCGCCACACGCTGCGCGCCGCCGACGTGAAAGACCACGCCATGAACCCCGAGGCACGCACGGCGATCATCATGCCGATCTGCAACGAGGACGTGGCCACCGTGTTCGCCGGCCTGCGCGCCACCTGCGAGTCGCTCGCCGCCACCGGCCATGCCGGCCAGTTCGACGTGTTCGTGCTCTCCGACAGCTACAACCCCGAGATCGCCAAAGCCGAACGCAAGGCCTGGGAAGACCTGCGCGCCGCGCTGGCCGCCCAGCCCGAGCTGCCATCGATCGAGGTCTACTACCGCCTGCGCACCCGCCGCACGCACCGCAAGGCCGGCAACGTGGCCGACTTCTGCCGCCGCTGGGGCAAGGACTACCGCTACATGGTGGTGCTCGATGCCGACAGCGTCATGAGCGGCAGCTGCCTGGTGTCCATGGTCAAGCTGATGGAAGCCAACCCCAAGGCCGGCATCATCCAGACCGCCACCCAAGCCATCGGCCACGCCACCCTGCATGCGCGCGCGCAGCAGTTCGGCTCGCGCGTGACGGGTCGACTGTTCACGCTGGGCATGCAGTTCTGGCAGCTGGGCGAGTCGCACTACTGGGGCCACAACGCGATCATCCGCGTCGAACCCTTCATGGAACACTGCGCGCTGGCCCCCATCAAGGGCACGGGCGGCATGTCCGGCGGCATCATGTCGCACGACTTCGTCGAAGCCGCGCTGATGCGCCGCGCCGGCTACCACGTGTGGCTGGTCTCCGACCTGACCGGCAGCTACGAGCAGCAGCCGCCCGACCTGCTGAGCGAGCTGCAGCGCGACCGCCGCTGGTGCCAGGGCAACCTGCAGAACTCGCGCCTGATGGCCGAACCCGGCATCCACCGCGTGCACCGCACGATGTTCGCCATCGGCGCCATGTCCTACCTCTCGGCCCCGCTGTGGCTCGCCTTCCTGTCCATCGGCACCGCGCTGTGGGCGGCCGATTCCAGCCTCATCCCCAACTGGCAGGCCGTGCCCGAGGAACTGCGCGCCCTGTGGATGTGGACGCTGACCATGCTCTTCATGCCGCGCGTGCTGGGCCTGCTGGCCGTGTTCATGAAGGGCGAACAGAAGTCCTTCGGTGGCACCGTGGGCCTGCTCGGCAGCTCGGCGGTGGAGACCGTGCTGGCCCTGATGCAGGCGCCGATCCGCATGCTGGCGCACTCGCTGTTCGTGCTGGTGGCCATCACCGGCCTGAAGCTCGAATGGAAGTCGCCTCCGCGCGAAGCGGCCGGCGTGAGCTGGCGCGACGCTGTGGCGCGCCTGGCGCCCATGACCCTGGTGATCGGCCTGCTGGCCGTGGGTGTGGCCGCGATCAACGCCAGTGCGCTGGTCTGGCTGGCGCCGGTGGCCATGCCGCTGCTGCTGGCGGTGCCGCTGACCGTGGCCACGAGCCACGTGGACCTGGGTGCCTGGATGCGCTCGCGCGGCGTGCTGCTGATTCCCGAGGAATCGTGGTCGCCCGCCGTGCTGCGCCGTGCCTGGCGGCACGCGAGCCGCTTCGGCCTGCCGCACGCGGCCTGACCGGCTCCCCCGTCTCCATCCAACGCGCCGCTCTTGCGGCGCGTTGTCGTTTCAGCGCACGACGCTGTAGTTCGCCGGCACGAAGCGGTAGCCCTTGCCTTCGCGGCGCAGGTGCCCGATGCCGGGGAACGAGAGGTGGGAGGCCGCCACCCAGTAGCCGTTCTTCGCGGCGTCGGCGTAGGCCTTCTGGCGCTGCACGGCAGCGGCCTTGCTGTCGGTGTCGAAAGCGATGGTCACTGCGGGGTTGGCGAACTGCACCGCCGCGACGTGCATCAGGTCGCCCCACAGCACCAGCTTCTCGCCCTTGCTTTCCACCAGGTAGGTGCTGTGGCCCGGTGTGTGGCCGCGCGAGGCCTGGGCCTTGATGCCGGGCACGAGTTCGGTGTTGCCGTTGAAGGGTTTGAACTTGCCGGCGCTGATGTAGGGGTTGAGCGCACCCATGGCGCCCTGGAAGAAGCCTTTGGCGTCGGCCGGTGCTTTTTCCATCTGGGCCTGGCTGAGCCAGAAGTCGGCGTCGTGCTGGTCGGCGTGCACAGTGGCGTTGGGGAAGGCACGCTGGTCACCGGCCACGAGGCCGCCGACGTGGTCGGGGTGCATGTGGGTGATGATGACCGCGTCCACCTGTTCGGGCTGGTAGCCGGCGGCCTTGAGGTTGACGATGAGTTTGCCGAGGGTGGGGCCGAACAGGCCGGCCGCGCCCGCGTCCACCAGCACGAGCTGGCTGCCGGTGTTGATGAGGTAGGCGTTGACCGAGGTTTCGACCGGGGCCTTGAGGAAGGACTGGTTGAGCGCGGTCGTGACCTTGCCCGGCTGGGTGTTGGTGAGCAGCTTGTCGACCGGCAGATCCACCGTGCCGTCGGACAGCGCGGTGATCTCGAAGTCGCCCAGCATCATGCGGTAGTAACCTGGCGCCGAGGTCTTGACCATGGGCGCTCCTGCGTGGGCCGCAGCCCCCAGGAAGAAGAGGATGGCGAAGGAGGTTTTCAGCCAGAGACGGGTGTTCATGGGCATGGCTCCACTTGGATTGAGGGGTTTGTGAGGATACGGCTTGTTTCTGTTTCGCGCCTGCGGGTGGGCAAGGTCGGGTGGTCCGGTCATGCTGGCGCCGGCCGCTCGCGGGTGACTGCCCGTGCGCGCCCACATCGCTTCATCAACACCGGGAGGGCACTCTCACTTTTGTGGCGACCGCGAATGGGGCCGGCGCCCTCATGCCCAAACCACCCGCCCCCGACGAGAGGGTGGCGTGCCAAGCTGGGCGTGCCTGCGTTGTGTCGCAGGACGGTGGTGGCGTCCGAATGCGCAGGCCCCCATTCGCGGTTGCGACAGAGGGTGAGTGCCCACCCGGTGTTGATGAAGTGACGTTTGCTCGCCCGGGCAGTCGCCCGCGAGCAGGGCCGGAGCATTCGGATCCCGCCACCGGCCTGACGCGAGGCAGACGCCAGAAAGAAACCTCAAGAAGAGGACCGACGAGAAACCAGCCAGCCCCCCAACTGATTCACCACCAGCCCCAACAGCACCGCCCCCGTCCCCAGCCACTGTTGAAACAAGGGAAGCTCATCGAAGAAAACCCAGGCAGCCCACAACCCGACAACGGGCACCAGAAGGGAAAACGGCGTCACCCGCCCCGCCGGATGGCGCTTGAGCAACTGCGTCCAAAGGGTGTAGGCCAACAAAGTCGCCAACCACGCCAGAAACAGCACCGCCAACACCGCCGACAGACTCAAGCCCGCCACCTGCGCCCACACCCCCGAAGACCCGTCCATCCACAGCGCCAGCCCCAAAAACGGAACGATGGGAAACACACTGCTCCAGACGATAAAAGGAAACGGGTCGTAATCCGCCACCCGGCTTGCCAGCCGCGCCACCAGATTCGACACCGCCCACATGAACGCCGCCGACAGCGTCAGCACAAAGCCCGCCAGCGTCATCTGCCCCGGCCCCTCCCCATGCGCCGTCGCGATCAACACCAGCCCACCCAAGGCCACCAACAAACCCAGCCCCTGCGACCAGCGCGCCCGCTCACCCAGCACCGGCACCGCCAGCAACAAGGTGAAGAACGCCTGCGTCTGCATCACCACCGACGCCATGCCCGCCGTCATGCCCAGCTGCAAGCCCAGGAACAGAAAACCGAACTGCCCCAGACCCTGCGCCAGCCCATACGCCACCACATACCGCCACGGCAGCTTCGGGAACTTCACGAACAGCAGGAACGGCAAAGCCGCCGCGGCAAACCGCAGGGCCCCCAGCAACATCGGCCCGATGCCCTGCAGGCCGATCTTCATCACCACGAAGTTCAAACCCCAGATCACCACCACCGCGAGCGCGCGCAGCAGATCGCCACGCGAAAGAGGCACAGGGTTCACGCCGCCGCTTTCACCGGCCGGCCCTGCGCACTGCGCGCCGCCACAAAGGCATCGAACGCCTGCGCGCTGGTCTTGCGCGGCGTGTAGCCGAAACGCTGCTTCAGCGCGGTGTTGAGCAACACCGGCCGGTAGCGCAGGAAGTCGAGCTGTTCCGGCCCGTAACGGCTCACACCCATCGAGCGGCCCACGCGCAGCAAGGTGCGCAACAGGCCCGCCGGCAGCACGCGCGGCTTCTTGCCCAGGCGCGCGGCGATCTCGCGCAGGGTCAGCGCGCCGTCGCCGGCCAGGTTGTAGCAACCGGGCACGGCCTCACCGCTCAGCGCGTGCACGATCGCACCGGTCACGTCCTCGTCCCAGACGAACACGAAGGGGCTGTCGCTGCCGGCGATCGCGATCAGGCGCGGCTTCTCGAACAGGGCCGTGATCTGGTTGTCCACCCGCTCGCCCAGGATGGTGCCGATGCGCAGCACCGTCTGGCGCAACCCCGGGTGGGCCGCACGGGCCTCGGCCAGCATCTCTTCCACCAGGCGCTTGTGGTGCGCGTACGCGAACACCTCGTTGCCGCGCAAAGCGTGGTCTTCGGTCAGCCAGGGCGGGTTGTCCGCGTGGTAGCCGTAGGCCGCACCGCTGGACGAGACCACGAGATGGGCCACGCCGTGGGCGAGACAGGCCTGGATCACGTTGCGCGTGCCGCCCACGTCCACCGAATGCTCGAAGGCCCGGCTCGATCCCTTGCCCGGTGTGACGATGGAGGCCAGGTGCACCACGGTGTCGATGCCATGCGCCTCCACCGTGTCGGCCAGGGCGCGGTCGCGCACGTCTTCCACCACATAGGCCACGCGGGGCGAGCGCCGCGCGATCGGCACCTCGCGCACGTCCACCGCCACCAGATGCTCGATCTGAACCTCGCGCGCCAACGCTTCGACCAGCCCGCGCCCGAGGAAACCGTCGGCTCCCGTGACCAGCACGCGCCGGGCGGCCGGCGCCTTGTCCATGAGGGCGCTCATGGCTTTTCGATCCCCGGCACGCCGCCCTGCAGCGGTCTGCGCGCCCACCAGCCCGCCAGGATCAGGCCGGCGATGATGTCCCAGAAGCCCCAGACGCCGGCGACCACGGCCATGCCGCCCAGGCCACCGAAGAAGCTGAAGATGATGACCAGGCCCAGGCCCGCGTTGCGGATGCCGACCTCGATCGACACCGCGCGGCGGTCGTAGTCGGGCAGGCCGGCGGCGCGCGCGATGGCGTAGCCGGTGCCGAAGGCCAGCGCGTCGTGGATCACCACGGCCAGCAGCACCAGGCCCACGTAGTCGAGGAAGTAGCGCCAGTTGCCCGCGATGGCGCCGACGATGAAGGCGATGAGCGCGAGAAAGCTCAGGATGCGCACCGGCTTCTTGAAGCGCGCGGTCCAGTTCGGAAAACGGTGCGCGCACCAGATGCCCAGCACGAAGGGCACGCCGATGATCAGCAGGATGTGGCCGAACATCTCCAGCGGGTCCAGCGCGATGGTCTTGAGCAAGGGTGCGGCGGTGGGGTGGATGCCGCCCCAGAAGGCGAAGTTCAGCGGCATGGCCACGATGGCGATGGCGTTGGACACCGCCGTCATCGAGACGCTGAGCGCCACGTTGCCGTTGGCGCGGTGCGTGAGGATGTTGCTCACGTTGCCCGGCGGGCAGCAGGCCACCAGGATCATGCCCAGCGCGATGCTCGGGCCCGGCTGCAGCAGCAGCGTGAGCGCGAAGGTGATGGCCGGCAGCGCGATGAACTGCGCGACGATGCCCACCGTGAAGGCCAGCGGCATGCGCATGACGCGGCGGAAGTCTTCCAGGCGCGTGTCCAGCGCGATGCCGAACATCAGGAAGGCCAGCACCGCGTTGAGCACGGCCAGCGAGGCCGGGTTGAAGTTGAGGCGGATTTCGTCCACGGGCAGCATGCGGGTCTCCTTGTGTTTGTTGTCGTTGTCGTGTCGCCGGATTCAGGCCAGGGCCTCCGCCGCCTTGCGCACGGTGTCGCGGTAGACGTCCTTGTTCACGTAGTAGGCCATGCGCTCGAGCTGCAGGTATTTGTAGCCGCCCGAGAGGTCGGGCGGCGGGCCCGCCTTGGCGGTCCGGAACGCGGTGGCGCCGGCCTTGCCTTCGTCCAGCCCCTTGAAATAGCGCGCCACCAGCTCGGCCTGCTCGTAGCGCCCCTGCCAGCCCAGGCCGCTGGCCTCGACCATGCCGAGCACGGCCAGGCGGTCGAAGCGCGGCGCGAAGATGTTGAGGTAGAGCCTGGGCGCCATGCCCTGCCAGTTGAGCAGCGCGTGATCGAGAAAGGGGTAGTGCAGCTTGTAGCCGGTGGCCGCGAGCACCAGGTCGTAATCGCCCTGGCGGCCGTCCTTGAAGTGCACGGTGTGGCCGTCGAAGCGAGCGATGTCGGCGCGCACGCCCACGTCGCCGTGGCCGATGTGGTACAGGATCAGCGAGTTCACCACCGGGTGCGACTCGTACATCTTGTAGGTCGGCTGCGGGAACCCGAAGCGCACCGGGTCGCCGGTGAACCACTTGAGGATGGTGCTGTCGATCTTCTGCTTGAGCCAGGGCGGCAGGCGGATCTTGCCGCCGATGGTGTCGGCCGGCTTGCCGAACACGTACTTGGGCACGAAGTAATAACCGCGCCGCACCGAGATGTCCACGCTGCGCGCCTGGTGCACGGCATCGACGGCGATGTCGCACCCCGAGTTGCCCGCACCCACGATGAGCACGCGCTTGCCCCGGAACTGGTCGGCGCTCTTGTAGGCCGAGGTGTGCAGCAGCTCACCGGCGAAGTGGCCCTCGAAGCGCGGCATGTTGGGTTCGGCCAGGGTGCCGTTGGCCACCACCACGCCCTTGTAGTCGGCGACGGTCTGCCGGCCCTGCGCGTCTTCGGTCGTCACGCGCCAGAGCGTGCCGGGTGCGTCGCTCAGTGGCACCGCGCTGAGCACGCGCACGCCGAAGCGGTAGTGTTCGCGCAAGCCGAAGTGGTCGGCGAAGGCGCTGAAGTAGTCCAGCAGCTCGCGGTGGCTCGGGTAGTCGGCCACGTGCTCGGGCATGGGGAATTCGCTGAACTCCGTCATGCGCTTGCTGGAGATCAGGTGCGCCGACTGGTACACCGTCGAGCGCGGGTTGTGGATGTTCCACAGGCCACCGACGTCGGTGTGGGCCTCGAAGCCCTGGAAGGGGATGCCGTGTTTCTGCAGGCAGCGTGCGCCGGCCAGGCCCGAAGGGCCAGCACCGATGAGCGCGATCTGTTGTTCGGTGGGTGTCGTCATTTTTTCAGGCCTGGAATGTCGGTCGCGCCGGGTTCGCCCGCGCGCGGCTTGCGCGGCTGGCCGAGCAGGATGCGGTCGTGCAGGCGCGCGGGCAGCAGGCCCAGCGCGTGCGAGAGCCAGCCGATGCGCCGGGGCAGCACGATGTGCTCGGTGCCCGCGGCCACGCCCGCGAGCAGGCGCCGCGCGGCCTCGTCGGCTTCGAGCAGGCCGGGCATGGCGAAACGGTTGCCGGCCGTCAGCGGCGTGCGCAGATAACCCGGGCTGATGGTGTGCACGGAGAGCGCCGTGGGGCGCAACTCGGCGCGCAGGCTTTGCAGGTAGGCGATCAGGCCGGCCTTGCTCGCGCAGTACGCACCGTTGCCCGGCATGCCGCGCCAGCCCGCGAGGCTGGCCACGCCCACCAGCGCGCCGCGCCGGCCGCTCTCGCGCATCGGCGCGAGGAAAGGCTGGAAGGTGGTGGCCACGCCGAGCAGGTTGATCTCCAGCATGCGGCGCATCACGGCGAGGTCGCCCGCCTGCGCGGTGTCAAAGCCGCCGGCCACGCCCGCGTTGGCGATCACGAGGTCGGGTGCGCCGAAGCGGCCCAGCCAGTCGGCGGCCATGGCCTGCATCGCGGCCGCGTCCGACACGTCGGGCGGGTAGATCGCGCAGCGGTCCGGCGCGAGCGCGGCCAGCGCCTCCAGCGCGGGACGCTGCAGGCCGACCAGCGCCACGCGCGCGCCACCGGCGATGAGCTCACGCGCCAGCGCCTGGCCCAGGCCACCGCAGGCGCCGGTCACCACGGCGTTGTGAAAGCTCGGCGTCGTCGTCAAACCACCCATCTCCTCGAAGTTGTGTCCGCAATGTAGGGGTCTCTAGAATTCGTCTCGAAATAATTTATTAATTCGTCTCATTTTTCGAGATATGAACACCGAAACCGACAGCAGCCCCGGTCTGCGGCTCCTGGAGCTGCTGGACCTGCTGACCCGCCACGCCCAGCCCCTGGCCTTGCCCGAGGTGGTCACGCTGACGGGCTGGCCCAAACCCACCGTGCATCGCATGCTCTCACAATTGGAGCAAGGTGGTTGGCTGGTGCGCGAGCCCGATGGCCGGCGCTACGCCATGGCCACGCGCCTGCTGCGCCTGGCCGAGGCCGCGCTGAGCAACAGCACGCAGCAGGGCGTGCGCCATGCCGTGCTGCGCCAGCTGGTCGCCGAGGTGGGCGAGAGCTGCAACCTCACCGCCCTGTCGGGCGCGGAGGTGGTGTACCTGGACCGCGTGGAATCGGCCTTCCCGCTGCGGCTGGAACTGCGCCCGGGCACACGCGTGCCGGCGCATTGTTCGGCCAGCGGCAAGCTGTTCCTCGCCTGGATGGGCGCGCGCCAGCGCCGTGCCGTGCTCGACGGGCTGGTGCTCACGCGCTACACCGCCCACACGCTGACGCAGCGCGAGGCGCTGGAGGCCGAGCTGGAGGCGATCCGGCGCGATGGCCATGCGGTGGACGCCGAGGAGTTCGTCGAAGGCCTGGTGTGCGTGGCGGTGCCGGTGTTCGCGCCCGGCCAGCGCACGGTGCGCTGCGCGCTGGCCCTGCAGGCGCCGGCCGCGCGCATGGCGCTGGCGCAGGCCCGGCTTCAGCTGCCGCGCCTGGAGGCGGCGGCACAGGCGCTGGCCCGCACCCTGGGCTGAGGACTCAGTACAGCGTGTCGCGCTGGCGCGCGGGCAAGGCGCGGTCGTAGGCGGCGCCGTCGATGCCGTTGTGCGTCAGGGCCGCGAGCATCTCGCCGGCCGTGGGCACCACCGCAGCGGCTTCGCGCGCCTCCCACAGGCTGGCACGCTTCATGGCGCGGGCGCACTGGAAGAACACCGTCTCCACCGTGATGACGAGCACGCACCGGGGCGGCTTGCCGTCCATGGCCAGGCGCTGCAGCAGGTCCGGCGCCACCGAGATGCGCGCGCGGCCGTTCACGCGCAGCGTCTCGCCCACACCGGGCACCAGAAACAACAGGGCCACGCGCGGGTCGGCCAGGATGTTCTTCAGGCTGTCGATGCGGTTGTTGCCGGCGCGCTCAGGCAACAGCAGCGTGCGCTCGTCCTGCACGGTCACGAGCCCGGGTGGATCGCCGCGCGGCGAAGCGTCCAGCCCGTCGGGCCCGACGGTGGCCAGCACCGCAAACGGCGAGGCCTCGATCCAGCGCTGGTAGACCGGGTGCAGCGTGGGCACCTCCTTGCGCACCGACGCTTCGCCCACCGGGCCGAACAGCGCCTGCAGCGAGGCCAGGTCCTGGATGGTGTGGGGGTCGGCCGACATGGTGCGTTCAACCCATGCCAGGCAGTTTGGGCATGCCTTTCATGCCGCCCAGGCGCTTCATCATCTTCATCATGCCGCCACCCTTCATCTTCTTCATCATGTCCTGCATCTGCTCGAACTCCTTGAGCAGGCGGTTGACTTCCTGCACGTGCACGCCGGCGCCGGCGGCGATGCGGCGCTTGCGCGTGGCCTTGATGATCTCGGGCTTGCGGCGCTCCTTGAGCGTCATGCTGCAGATGATGCCTTCCTTGCGCTTGATGTCCTTCTCGGCGCGGCCCATGTCGACTTCGCCGGCCTTGGCGGCCATCGCGGCGGGCAGCTTGTCCATCAGGCTGGAGAGGCCACCCATCTGCTTCATCTGGCGCAACTGGTCGAGGAAGTCGTTGAGGTCGAAGCCCTCGCCGCTCTTGACCTTGGCCGCGAGCTTCTGCGCCGCCGCGATGTCCACGCCGGCCGTGACCTGCTCGACCAACGCCAGGATGTCGCCCATGCCGAGCACGCGCTGCGCGTGGCGGTCGGCGTCGAACACCTCCAGGCCGTCGATCTTCTCGGACACACCCGCGAACTTGATCGGCGCGCCGGTGACCTGGCGCACCGAGAGCGCCGCGCCGCCGCGCGAATCGCCGTCGAGCTTGGTGAGCACGATGCCGGTGAGCGGCAGTGCGTCCTTGAAAGCCCTGGCGGTGTTGATCGCGTCCTGGCCCTGCATGGCGTCCACCACGAACAGCGTCTCCACCGGCTTGAGCACGGCGTGCAGTTCCTGGATCTCGCGCATCAACGCCTCGTCGATCGCCAGGCGGCCAGCGGTGTCGACCAGCAGCACGTCGAAGTAGTGCTTGCGCGCGTGGTCGATCGCGGCACGCGCGATGTCCACCGGTTTCTGGTCGGGCGTGCTGGGGAACCACTCGGCGCCGGCCTGCGCGGTCACGGTCTTGAGCTGTTCGATGGCGGCCGGGCGGTAGACGTCGCCCGAGACGGTGAGCACCTTCTTCTTGCGCTTCTCGATCAGGTGCTTGGCCAGCTTGGCGGTGGTGGTGGTCTTGCCCGCACCCTGCAGGCCGGCCATGAGGATCACCGCCGGCGGCTGCGCCGCGAGGTTGATGTCGGCCACGCCGTCGCCCATGGTCGCGGCGAGCTCGCGGTGGACGATGCCCACCAGCGCCTGCCCGGGCGTGAGCGAACCCACCACCTCCTGGCCCAGCGCCTTGTCCTTCACGCGCGCGATGAAGTCGCGCACCACCGGCAGGGCCACGTCGGCCTCCAGCAGGGCCATGCGCACCTCGCGCAACATGTCGGTGACGTTGCCCTCGGTGATGCGGGCCTGCCCGCGCATTTCCTTGACGATGCGTGAAAGTCGGTCTGAAAGGGCTGAAGCCATGCTGCGCTCGGGTAGGGGGAAAAGGACGGAAACCCGCGTCGGACGGGCCGTCGGGCGGACACTGGGGCCGGCGGACCGGCGCCGTCGGGCCGGACAAGGCCGTTAAACTGTGAGGATGATTTTAGCTGCGCCCTTCTTTTCCCCGCTTGGCGCGCTGCCCCGGTGATGAGCCTGCTGCCCGCACTCGCGTCCAACCTGCCCGCCGCCGTGTTCTCCGGCGGCGCGGCGCTGGCCTATGCCCTGCTCGCCGTCGCCCATTCGCGCATGTCGGCGCCGCAAAGCCGGGGCCTGCTGGGCCTGGCCTGGCTGCTGCACCTGGCGGTGCTGGTACTCGGCCTGTTCGAGCAACCGGCGCGCTTCGGTTTCGCGCCCGCCCTTTCCGTCACGGGCTGGCTGGTGCTCACGGTCTACCTGATCGAAAGCCGCCTGTTTCCCCAGATGCGCGCGCGCTGGACGCTGGCCGTCCTGGGCATGGTGGTGGTGCTGCTGGCGCTGGTGTTCCCCGGCACGCCCTACCCGGCGCTGCATTCCGCGCTCATGCCGCTGCACTGGGCCCTGGGCATCGCGTCCTACGGCCTGATCGCGGCAGCGGTGGTGCATGCCTGGCTGATGCAGCGCGCCGAAAAGGCCATGCGGCTGGGCAACGCCAGCGAGGCCTCCATGCCCCTGCTCACGCTGGAGCGCCTCACCTTCCGTTTCGTCGCGGCCGGTTTCGCCTTGCTGAGCGCCACGCTGCTGGCCGGCTGGTATTTTTCTGAAACCCTGAACCACCGCTGGGTCTGGGACCACAAGACCACCTTCTCGCTGCTGTCCTGGATCACCATGGGCGTGCTGCTCTGGGGCCGCTGGCGCCTGGGCTGGCGCGGCCGTGTCGCCGTGCGCATGCTCTACGTGGCCGCCGGCTTCCTGCTGCTGGGCTACGCGGGCTCGCGCTTCGTGCTCGAAGTGATGCTGCAACGCGGCTGAGGCACTGACCATGAAATACCTGCTCGTCCTGGCCGTGGTGATGGTCGCGTTCTATATCTGGCGCAACAACCGCCTGAGCGACCGCGCCGAGGCCGCCCGCCAGGCGCCCCCGCCCAAGCCCCGCGCCAACGTCCCCACCATCATGGTGGCCTGCCAGCAGTGCGGCACGCACCTGCCCGAGAACGAGGCGGTGCGGGGCCAGCAGGGTGCCTATTGCAGCATCGAGCACCGGCGGCTGCGCGAAGGCGGTTCGGCGTGACGCCCATTCGCAGGAACGCCTGACATGGCCCGGGACGTCAGCTCACAGTTCGCCCCGTCCTGGTATTCCGCTTACGAGGGCAGCCATGCGCAGAGCCGCGAGCAGCGCATGCGCGCCTTCGTCCGGCTGTGGCGCGCCTTCATGCGCGCCCGGGTGTTCATTGCCACGGTGCTGCTCGCCCTGCAGGTGTTCATGCTGGTCTCGCAGACCGGCGGTCCCAACTGGCTGGTGGTGGTCTGCTCGGCGCACCTCTGCATCGCGCTGCTGACGCTGTACCTGTGGCGCCCGGCGGAACAGGCCGCCCCGATGCACATCCAGTGGCTGCTGACGATCGGCGTCGATGTGCTGGTGTTCGCGCTGCTGCAATCGTTCCAGGTCGGCAGCATCAACTACACCGCGCTGTTCGCCCTGCCGGTGCTGCTGGCCTCCATCCTGGGCTCGCTCACGCTGGCCCTGGCCGCCTCCGCCAGCGTCACGCTCTACCTGCTGGGCGAAGCGGCGCTGCACGCACCCCTGTTCAGCGAGCTGTCCACCGCTCGCTTCCTGCAGGCGGCCCTGACTGGCACCGGCTTCTTCCTGGTGGCGGTGCTGGCCAACCAGCTGGCGATCCGGCTGGCCCGCGAAGAAGCCCTCACCGCCAGCAGCCAGGCGGCCGCGCGCGCCCAGGCCCAGGTCAACGAACTGGTGATCGAAAGCCTGACCGTGGGTGTGCTGGTGGTGGACCCGCACGGCGTGGTGCGCAGCGCCAACCCGGCCGCCCAGGCCATGCTGCTCGGCCAGGTCTCGCCCCAGGCGGCCAAGCTGCTGCTGTCGGCCCGCTCCAGCTGGCAGCACCTGGCGCACCTGGTCAATGAGACCTTCGCCCGCGGCGAAGCCCTGGAGACCGAAACCACCATCGACAACGAGGACCGCCCGAGCCAGCGCCTGCACGCGCGCACCCGCCTCACGGCACAGAGCGGGCGCGGCGCCGGCCTGTGCGTGCTGTTCCTCGAAGACCTGCGCGAAGTCGAGGCGCGTGTGCGCACCGAGAAACTGGCCTCGATGGGCCGCATGTCGGCGGCCGTGGCGCACGAGATCCGCAACCCGCTCTCGGCCATCACGCAGGCCAATGCGCTGCTGGATGAGGAAGTGCAGGCGCCGGCCCAGAAGCGACTGACGCGCATGATCGAGCAGAACGCGCAGCGGCTCTCGCGCATCGTCGACGACATCCTCAACGTGGCACGTGCGCAGCCCAACCAGGACACCACCTCCGCTCCTTCCCTGCCGCTGGACCAGACCGTGCGGCAGATCGCCCACGAATGGGTGCGCCAGAGCAAGGCCGAGCGCATCCTGGGCGTGCATGCCCATGCGCCCGCGGCCTTCGTGGGCTTCGACCCGGAGCACCTGCGCCGCCTGCTCATCAACCTGCTGGACAACGCCCTGCGCCATGCCAGCGGCAAGCCCTCGTCGATCCGGCTCATCACCCAGCCCAGCGGCAGCGACCACATCCGTCTCTCGGTGTGGAGCGATGGCCAGGCGCTCGAAGCCAGCGTGATGCGCCACCTGTTCGAGCCCTTCTTCTCGTCCGAAAGCCGCTCCAGCGGCCTGGGTCTCTACATCTGCCGCGAGCTGTGCGAACGCTACGGCGCCCAGATCGCCTACCGGCGCACCCGCCTGGACCAGCGCGAAGGCAACGAGTTCTATGCCCTGATTCCCGCCGCCGGCCCGGCACCGGCGCATGAGCCGACGCAACAAAGCCTCGCCTACCCGGCGGTCGATTCGATCGCCACCCGGGCCGAACCCCACGGCCATCCGCTGTCGGGCGATACTCCCCTGGCCACCCGCTGAACACGACGACGATGGCTCCCCCGCCCCTTTCCGCCTCCGTGCTGGTCGTCGACGACGAGCCCGATCTGCGCACCCTGTACGAGCTCACGCTGCTGCGCGAAGGCCACGCGGTGGTGGCCGCACCGGACCTCACCCAGGCACGCGAATGGCTCGCCCAGCAACGCTTTGACGTGCTCATCTCCGACATGCGGCTGCCCGACGGGCTGGGCCTGGACCTGCTGCGCGAACTCGCGGACGCTCAGCGGCCCGAGAAATGCATCGTCATCACCGCGTACGGATCGGCCGAGAATGCGGTGGAGTCGCTCAAGGCCGGCGCTTTTGACTACCTCACCAAACCGGTGGACCTGAAACAGCTGCGCAGCGCGGTGACAGCGGCCTTGCAGAGCCAGCGCGGGTCCCCGGCGGCCGCGGCCAATGGCGCGATAGTGGCCACCGCCAACGGCAATGCCCAAGGCGACGCAACGCGCAAGCCCCCCGCCGCCTCCAGCGGCGTGCAGGCACTGCGCCGCATTGTGGGCAACTCGCCGAGCATCGGGCAGATCAAGTCGCGCATCGAGAAGGTGGCCTCCAGCATGGCCCCTGTGCTCATCCTGGGCGAATCCGGCACCGGCAAGGAACTGGTGGCGCGCGCGGTGCACGACTGCAGCCACCGCAGCGTGGGGCCCTTCGTGGCGGTCAACTGCGGCGCGATTCCCGAAAACCTGATCGAGGCCGAGTTCTTCGGTGCGCGCAAGGGCGCCTACACCGGCGCCACCACCGACCGCGAAGGCTACTTCCAGGCGGCACGGGGCGGCACCCTGTTCCTCGACGAAATCGGCGACCTGCCCCTGGCCATGCAGGCCAAGCTGCTGCGGGTGATCCAGGAACGCCGCGTGCGCGCGCTCGGCGGCGTGCAGGAAGAAGCCGTCGACGTGCGGCTGGTGAGCGCCACCCACCGCGACCTGAACGCGCTGGTGCAGTCGGGCCAGTTCCGCCAGGACCTGTTCTACCGGCTCAACGTCATCGGCCTGCGCTCGCCCGCCTTGCGGGAACGGCGCGAGGACCTGCCCTTGCTGGTGGAAGCGCTGCTGGCGCGGCTGTGCGCCGAATCCGGGCAGGATGTTCCAAGGGTTTCCGAGCGCGCCCTGGCCTGGCTGCAGGCGCGCGAGCTGCCGGGCAACGTGCGCGAGCTCGAAAACCTGCTGCAACGCGCCCTGGCCCTGAGCAGCGGCGAGGCGCTGGAACCGGAGGACTTCGGCGAGAGCGACGACGAGGAGATCCCCACCCAGCCTGACGCACTCTCGCCCGCCGACGGCCCCGGCGCGCCCATGACCCGTCCGCCCGAAGAGATCCCCGCCGACCTGCAGAGCTACCTCGACGAACAGGAGCGGCAGGTGTTGCTCAAGGCCTTGCGCGAATGCGATTTCAACCGCACCGCGGCCGCGGCCCGCCTGGGCCTGAACCTGCGGCAGATGCGCTACCGCATCCAGCGACTGGGCATCGCCATGCCGTCGGACGATGACGACACCCCCACCTGATTCCGCCGAGCGCGATGATCCCTGGCAAGGCGGCTGGCTGCGCACCGCGCGGCACAGCCCTTCGCCTAACTTCGGCCCGCGTCCTGGCGATGCCGAAATCGACCTGATCGTCATCCACTCCATCAGCCTGCCCCCGGGCGTGTACGGCGGCCCGGAGGTGGAACAGCTCTTCACCAACCGCCTGGACTGGGACGCGCACCCCTACTTCGAGCAGATCCGGGGCATGGAAGTGTCGTCGCACTTCTTCGTGCGCCGCGACGGCGAGGTGGTGCAGTTCGTCGACGCCGATGCGCGGGCGTGGCACGCCGGTGCGTCGTGCTGGCGCGGCCGCCACAACTGCAACGACGATTCCATCGGCATCGAACTCGAAGGCCTGGAAGGCGAGCGCTTCGAGGCCGCGCAATACACCGCCCTGGCCCGACTGTGCACTCAACTGGTGCGGCGTTATCCGGTGCGCCACATCGCGGGCCACGAACACATTGCACCCGGCCGCAAGCAGGACCCCGGACCCGGTTTCGACTGGTCGCGCCTGCAAGCCGACCTGCAATGGCCCGAAGGGTGTTTCCCGCAAGACACACTGGGACGCGGTGTCACCGACGACTGAGTCCGAGACACGAAAAAACCGCTTCGTTTCCAAGGGCTTGCAACGGCGCGGCCAGCAGGGACAAATCGCGCCGAAGCGCGCGCCGGCGCTGGCTTTGCGCTACCGTCCCCAGGCATGAGGCCCCATCGAAAGCCATTTTTTGCCTAACGAAAAATGCCCTGCGCACATTGCGGGGTGTTTTCTGGAAAACACTACCCGTAGTGGCTTGAATGGGACATGCACACCAGATATAGTGTTGCCTTGTGAGTCCCGTACCCTACCCCGCCCAGTATGGCCGTCGCCTGAACAATGCCCTTCAGGCGGCCGCGTCCATCACCTGCGGCCTGCGTTGATACCGGCACCCAAGCCACCAAGCTGCCATCGGACCACGCGCCCCCGATGCAGTTCACCCAACAACAAATGAAAGAGGAACCCATGCTGACCGCTTCTCCCATCACCACCCCGTCCCCCGCCTCGCTGAAGCCCACCGCCGGTACGCCGGCCGCGGCTCCGCTGGCCGCGAGCAGCTCGGTTTTCGCCAACTACCAGATCATCCGCCGCAACGGCGCCGTCGTGCCGTTCGAGCCCAGCAAGATCGCCGTCGCCATGATGAAGGCCTTCCTCGCGGTGCACGGCACCCAGGGCGCCGCATCGGCCAGCGTGCGTGAAACGGTGGACGGGCTGACGCAGAACGTCGCCCGCGCCCTGATGCGTTCGCGCCCGGGCGGCGGCACCTTCCACATCGAAGACGTGCAAGACCAGGTCGAGCTCGGCCTGATGCGCAGCGGCCACCACGAAGTCGCCCGTGCCTACGTGCTCTACCGCGAACGCCGCACGCAGGAACGCGCGCACCAGGTCGAAGTCGCTCACCCGACCGAACCCGTGCTGCACGTGATCGACGGCGGCGAGCGCGTGCCGCTGGACCTGCAGCGCCTGCAAGGCCTCATCGCCGCCGCCTGCAGCGGCCTGGGCAAGGACGTCAAGGCCGACCCCATCGTGGCCGAGACCAAGCGCAACCTGTACGACGGCGTGCCCATGGAAGAGGTCTACAAGGCCTCCATCCTGGCCGCGCGCACGCTGATCGAAAAAGACCCCGACTACACCTACGCCACCGCGCGTCTGCTGCTGCACACCATCGTCAAGGAAGTGATGGGCGAGGAAGTGCCGGCCGCCGAGATGGGCGCCCGCTAC
Source organism: Hydrogenophaga sp. GW456-12-10-14-TSB4 (assembly GCF_059424305.1). Classification (NCBI taxonomy): domain Bacteria; kingdom Pseudomonadati; phylum Pseudomonadota; class Betaproteobacteria; order Burkholderiales; family Comamonadaceae; genus Hydrogenophaga; species Hydrogenophaga sp. GW456-12-10-14-TSB4. The sequence continues at coordinate 20,826 of NZ_JBWKZH010000031.1, forward strand.
GCCGACAACTTCCCGCTGTTCATCAAGAAGGGCGTGGACAACGACCTGCTCGACGAAAAGCTGCTGCAGTTCGACCTGGCCCGCCTGGGCGCCGCGCTCAAGCCCGAGCGCGACCTGCAATTCGACTACCTCGGCCTGCAGACCCTGTACGACCGCTACTTCCTGCACGTGCGCAAGACGCGCATCGAGCTGCCCCAGTCCTTCTTCATGCGCGTGGCCATGGGCCTGTCGCTGGGCGAGATCGACCGCGAAGCCCGCGCCATCGAGTTCTACGAAGTGCTGTCCTCGTTCGACTTCATGTCGTCCACGCCCACGCTGTTCAACGCTGGCACCCTGCGCTCGCAGCTCTCCAGCTGCTACCTGACCACCGTGCCCGACGACCTCGACGGCATTTACGAGTCGATCAAGGAAAACGCGCTGCTCTCCAAATTCGCCGGCGGCCTGGGCAACGACTGGACGCGCGTGCGCGCCCTGGGCTCCCACATCAAGGGCACCAACGGTGAATCGCAAGGCGTGGTGCCTTTCCTGAAGGTCGTGAACGACACCGCCGTGGCCGTCAACCAGGGCGGCAAGCGCAAGGGCGCGGTCTGCACCTACCTGGAAACCTGGCACCTGGATATCGAAGAGTTCCTGGAACTGCGCAAGAACACCGGTGACGACCGCCGCCGCACGCACGACATGAACACGGCGAACTGGATTCCCGACCTGTTCATGAAGCGCGTGATGGAAAAGGGCGAATGGAGCCTGTTCTCGCCCAACAGCGTGCCCGACCTGCACGACCTGTTCGGCGCCGACTTCGAGAAGGCCTACGTGGCCTACGAAGAAAAGGCCGCGCGCGGCGAGATCAAGCCCTACCGCAAAGTGCCCGCCAGCGACCTGTGGCGCAAGATGCTCTCGATGCTGTTCGAGACCGGCCACCCCTGGATCACCTTCAAGGACGCCTGCAACGTGCGCAGCCCGCAGCAGCACGCCGGTGTGGTCCACAGCTCCAACCTGTGCACCGAGATCACGCTCAACACCAGCGACACCGAAACCGCCGTGTGCAACCTGGGCTCGGTCAACCTGCTCAACCACGTCAAGCGCGGTGACGACGGTGCCAAGACGCTCGACCACGAGAAGCTGCAGGCCACCATCAAGACGGCCATGCGCATGCTCGACAACGTGATCGACATCAACTACTACGCGGTGAAGAAGGCGCGCGACTCCAACATGCGCCACCGCCCGGTGGGTCTGGGCGTGATGGGCTTCCAGGACGCGCTGTACGAACTGCGCATCCCCTACGCCTCCAACGAAGCGGTGGATTTCGCCGACCGCTCGATGGAAGCCGTCTGCTACTACGCCTACTGGGCCTCGACCGAGCTCGCCCGCGAGCGCGGCCGATACGCCAGCTACCGCGGCTCGCTGTGGGACAAGGGCATCCTGCCGCCCGACACCCTGGACCTGCTGGCGCGCGAGCGCGGCGGTTATGTGGACGTGGACCGCTCCAGCAGCCTGGACTGGGAAGCGCTGCGCAAGAAGATCGCCGCCGACGGCATGCGCAACTCCAACTGCGTGGCCATCGCCCCGACCGCGACCATCTCCAACATCATCGGCGTGGACGCGTCCATCGAGCCCTGCTTCGGCAACCTCTCGGTCAAGTCCAACCTGTCGGGTGAGTTCACCGTCATCAACAGCTACCTGGTGAAGGATCTCAAGCGCCTGGGCCTGTGGGACGACGTGATGGTCATGGACCTCAAGCACTTCGACGGCTCGCTGCGCCCGATCGACCGCGTGCCGCAAGACGTGAAGGCGCTGTACGCCACGGCCTTCGAGGTCGAGCCGCTGTGGCTGGTGGAAGCCGCCGCACGCCGCCAGAAGTGGATCGACCAGGCGCAGAGCCTGAACATCTACATGGCCGGCGCATCGGGCAAGAAGCTCGACGACACCTACAAGCTCGCCTGGCTGCGCGGTCTCAAGACCACCTACTACCTGCGCACCACCTCGGCGACGCAGATCGAGAAGTCCACCGGTCGCACCGGCCAGCTCAACGCCGTCTCCGTCGGTGCCACCAGCGCGGCCCCCGTGGCCGCGCCGGTTGCCGACATCACGGCCGGTGTGGAACCCGCAACCGACATCAAGTTCTGCGCCATCGACGACCCGGGTTGCGAAGCGTGCCAGTGATTCCGGCCGACATGCGCGCAGGTGTTGCGGTGCTCATCGAATGCAATTCGATGCAACACCGCAACAAAAAATGTGCGCATCTCGCCTGATCACTTTGCATTTCATGCACACACTTTCATAATCCGAACATTGGAAACCTCTATGTTGACCTGGGACGATCACATCACGCCCTCATCGAAGCCAGCGAACAGCCCACTGCCCACCGGCACGTCGGGCCTGCAAGCCTCACTGTCCTCACCGTCCGGTGAGCGCGCGCCTCTCCCCTCCGCTTCGATCAACACCGCAGCCGCGCCGGCGGCCACCGCCGCGCGCCGCGTCAACGCGGCCGACAAGCGAATCATCAACGGCCAGACCGACGTCAACCAGCTGGTGCCGTTCAAATACAAGTGGGCCTGGGAAAAGTACCTCGCCACCTGCGCCAACCACTGGATGCCGCAGGAAGTGAACATGAGCCGCGACATCGCGCTCTGGAAAGACCCCAACGGCCTGACCGAAGACGAGCGCCGCATCGTCAAGCGCAACCTCGGTTTCTTCGTCACCGCCGACTCGCTGGCCGCGAACAACATCGTGCTGGGCACCTACCGCCACATCACCGCGCCCGAGTGCCGGCAGTTCCTGCTGCGCCAGGCGTTCGAGGAAGCGATCCACACGCACGCCTACCAGTACATCGTGGAGTCGCTCGGCCTGGACGAGTCCGAGATCTTCAACGCGTACAACGAAGTCCAGTCGATCCGCGACAAGGACGAGTTCCTGATCCCCTTCATCGAGGCGATCATGGACCCGAACTTCCACACCGGCACGCCCGAGACCGACCAGCGCCTGCTCAAGAGCCTGATCGTGTTCGCCTGCCTGATGGAGGGCCTGTTCTTCTACGTCGGCTTCACGCAGATCCTGGCGCTGGGCCGCCAGAACAAGATGACCGGTGCCGCCGAGCAGTACCAGTACATCCTGCGCGACGAATCCATGCACTGCAACTTCGGCATCGATCTGATCAATGCGATCAAGATGGAGAACCCGATGCTGTGGACCGGTGAGTTCAAGGCCGAGATCAAGGAGCTGTTCCTCAAGGCCGTCGAACTCGAGTACCGCTACGCCGAAGACACCATGCCGCGCGGCGTGCTCGGCATGAACGCCTCGATGTTCAAGGGCTATCTGCGTTACATTGCCAACCGCCGTGCCACGCAGATCGGCCTGGAGCCCCTGTTCCCGAACGAAGAGAACCCGTTCCCCTGGATGAGCGAGATGATCGACCTCAAGAAGGAACGCAATTTCTTCGAAACGCGAGTGATCGAATACCAAACCGGCGGGGCACTGTCCTGGGATTGATGCCCATTGCAGCCGGAGCCGCATTGCCCATACCGAACAACAACATGATTTCCGTTCAACCAAGACCCTGTCACCGTCGCGCAGACGTCGGAGACAGGGTTTTGTCACAGGATTCAAAACCTTGGAGCCAGCCGTGGATGCATCCACACGGCTCCAGGGCGTTGAATCACTTCACCGGCAACAAGGCTGGTTGAAGTGCTCTTTGCAACTTGATCAAGGAGAAAACAATGGCAACTGCAAAAAAAGCCCCGGCCAAGAAGGCCGCACCGGCTAAGAAGGCTCCGGCCAAGAAACCCGCTGCGAAGAAGGCAGCTCCGGCGAAGAAGGCTCCGGCCAAGAAGGTCGCGGCCAAGAAGCCCGCCGTGAAGAAGGTTGCGGCCAAGAAGGCAGCACCGGCGAAGAAGGTCGCTGCGAAGAAGGCAGCACCGGCGAAGAAGGTTGCGGCCAAGAAGGTCGTCGCCAAGAAGGCAGCACCGGCGAAGAAAGCCGCTGCCAAGAAAGCGCCGGCGAAGAAGGTTGTCGCCAAGAAAGCCGCACCCAAAAAGGTTGCAGCCAAAAAAGCGCCGGCCAAAAAAGCCGCTGTGAAAAAGGCCCCTGCGAAGAAGGCCCCTGCGAAAAAGGCAGCCCCAGCAAAAAAAGCTGAGCCGGCCAAGAAGCCGGCGGCCCCTGCTGCTCCTGCGGCGCAGACGAAGCTCAACCCTCAGGCTGCCTGGCCGTTCCCCACGTCCAGCAAGCCCTGAGATTCTCGTTGAGATGACCTGCAAGCCCGGCGCGAAAGCGCCGGGCTTTTTTCATGTCCGGCCCAGGCCTCAGAGCGTGTAGTTCTGGCCGCCTCGGCTGGCGATCTTCACCGCGCCCATGCGGTTGCCCAGTTCGGCGCAACGCTGGAGCGACCAGCCCTGCTCCAGACCGTGCAGCAGGGCCGCGCGGAACGCGTCGCCACAACCCGTCGGGTCCACCACCGTGGCCGCCGGAAGACCGGCCACCCGCACCTTGGCCGCACCGCCTTCCCAGACATCACAACCTTCGGCGCCCAGGGTCACGATGAGCCCGCGCACCTGCGCCGCGATGGCATCGAGCGTGAGGCCGGTGCGGTCGCACAGCATCTGGGCTTCGTAGTCGTTGAGCGTGACCCAGCTGGCCAGCTCGATGAACTGGCGCAGCTCCTCGCCGTTGAACATGGGCAGGCCCTGGCCCGGATCGAACACGAACGGCACGCCGGCGTCGTGCAGCTGGCGCGCGTGCGTGAGCATGGCATCGCGGCCATCGGGAGAAATGATGGCCACCGTGAGGTCGTCGCGCCGGGGCACCGGGTTGTCGTGAGCCGATGACATCGCGCCCGGGTGGAAGGCGGTGATCTGGTTGTTGTCGCGGTCGGTCATGATCATGGCCTGCGCGGTATAGCTGTCGGCCGAGGACGACACGTGGCGCGTGTCCACACCCAGCGCGCGCAGCCGATCCAGGTACTCGCTGCCGTCGTTGCCCAGCATCGCCAGCGGCACGGCGTCGGCGCCCAGCTGGCGCAGGCCGTAGGCGATGTTGCCCGCGCACCCGCCGTACTCGCGGCGCAGGCCCGGCACCAGGAACGACACGTTGAGAATGTGCAGCTGGCTCGGAAGGATCTGCTCGGCGAAGCGGCCCTCGAAGGTCATGATGGTGTCGAACGCGAGCGAGCCGCAAACCAGGATGGACATGAAGAATTTTCCAGATCAGGGGTAAAAAACCAGGGCGCGGTAGCCGGCCATGGGCGTGGCGTCACCCAGCACGAGTGACAGTCGAAAACTCACGTTGACCGAGCCATGCGCCGGTAGCAGCGCCGGCGCATCGGGCCATTCCTCAGGCAGGAACACGCGGCGCGCGATCACCTCGTCGCCAATGTCCGTGAGACTCAGTTCGAGTGCGGGCACGGCCAGCGCCATGGAGGCCGTGTTCTTGAGAACGAGGTCAAAGGAATAGAAATTGCCAATGCGGCGCACGAGCGAGGTGCTGTCGATGACGATGGCATCGATGCGGCGCACGGGCGCTACCGTGCAGCCCAGGGGCTCGCACACCCGCTGCAGGAAAGGCTGCAGATCGGGCTGCCAGGCGGCCAGGCGATCCCGCTCGCGCAAAGCCCATTGTCCAAGCAGCAGCACCGCCAGCACGAACACCAGCAACGACAGCGCGGCGCGCACACCCCGGGAAGCCCAGAAGGCCTGCCGCTGCGCCTGGCGCACGAACCCCGGCACCTGCTCCGGGGCCTCCAGCTCGCTGAGCGCGACGTCCAGCTCGCCTGTGTCCAGCGGATGCGGGGCTTCGGGCACGGCACCCGCCTCCGCCACGACCGGCTCCGCCACGTCACCCGCATCGACGGCCGTGGTCGCTTCGGCGTTCAAACGGCCCAGGCCGGCGGCAAAGCGCTCCAGCTCGGCATGGAAATCGGACTCCGGTTCGTCGGACCGGGCCCCCGCTTTCGGCGCCTCGACGAAGGGGGGTGGCAAGGTGTCGACCCCACGCTCGTCCACGGCGGCCTCGGCGGCTGCCCAAGCCAGCTCGGCCGATGACTCGGCCGTCTCTACCGGCCAGGTGGGCTCAACCTGTGGCCTGGCCTGCAGTTCGGCCGCCAGCTCGGCTTCGAGTTCGGCGTCAAACGGCTGTGCGGACACCGGCTCCGGTTCGCGCTCGCGCTCGGGCTCGGGTGCCACCGCCACGACCTCGTCTGGCCCGCTCGCCTCTTCACCCGGTGGAATCCACGGCTGCAGGTACAGCGTGGCGTCGAACACGTCGGCGCAATGGCCGCAACGCACCCACCCCTCGGAGATCTTCAACTGGTCGGCGACGACCTTGAACATCGTTCCGCACGAGGGGCAACGGGTGGTGAAACTCATGCGCCGATTATCGCGGGCGCGACGGAGCGCCTCAGGCCTTGACGGCGGTCATGAGGATCCAGCCGTCCTCTTCGTCGCTGACCCGCAACGTCACCCACGGCGCATAGGCTTCGATCAATTCGTCGGCCTGGCGCGCCAGAATGCCCGCGAGCACCAGGTGGCCGCCGGCGCGCACGTGCGAGCACAGCAGGGGAGCCAGCACCTTCAAGGGGGTGGCCAGGATGTTGGCCAGCACCAGGTCGTGCTCGCCGCTCGCGAGGTCGGGCAAGCCGGCGGACAGCACCGCGTGGTTGGCCTCGGCGTTGAGCCGCGTCGACTCGACTGCCGCCGGATCGATGTCCACCGCCACGATCTCGCGCGCGCCGAACTTGGCCGCGCCGATCGCCAGGATGCCCGAACCACAGCCGTAGTCCAGCACGCGCGGTCCCACCGGACCGTGTTGCGCGGTCCAGCGCAGGCACATGCGGGTCGTCGGGTGGGTGCCGGTGCCGAAAGCCAGACCGGGGTCGAGCCGGATGACCTGCTGCGCCGCGGTGGGTGGTTCGTGCCAGGTCGGCACGATCCAGAAGCTGGGGGTGATCTCGACCGGCTCGAACTGCGATTGCGTCAGCCGCACCCAGTCCTGATCGGGCACGGCGCGCACGCCCTGCACCACGCAGCCGGCAAAGAAGTCCTGGGCCGCCAGCAGGCGCGCGGCCTCTCGGGCGGCGGCGTCCGTGGGGAACAGCGCCACCACGCGCGAGCGCTGCCAGCCCTCCTTGGGCGGCGGCATGCCGGGCTCGCCGAACAGCGCCGACTCGGCGTCGGTCATCGCGTCCGCGTCTTCCACCGACACGCTGAGGGCGTCCAGCGCGACCAGGGCATCGCCCACGTCGTCCACGGCCGCCTCGGGCACCAGCAGCACCAGCTCAAAAAGAGACCCAGCCGGCGGCTGGGTCAGTTGGAAGGCTTCAGCGCTCACGTTGGGACAGCCACTCTTCCAGGTAGTGGATGTTGGTGCCGCCGGTCACGAAGTTCGCGTCCACCATCAGCTCACGGTGCAGCGGGATGTTGGTGTTGATGCCTTCGATCACGGTCTCGGCCAGCGCCGTGCGCATGCGCGCCAGCGCCTGCTCCCGCGTGTCGCCATGCACGATGATCTTGCCGATCATCGAGTCGTAGTTCGGCGGCACGAAGTAGTTCGTGTAGACGTGGGAGTCCACGCGCACGCCCGGGCCGCCCGGCGCGTGCCAGGTCGTGATGCGACCGGGCGACGGCGTGAACTTGTAGGCGTCCTCGGCGTTGATGCGGCACTCAATGGCGTGGCCGCGCAACTCGATCTGGCGCTGCGTGAACGGCAGCTTCTCACCGGCGGCCACCGCGATCTGGGTGCGCACGATGTCCACGCCCGAAATCCACTCGGTCACCGGGTGCTCGACCTGCACGCGGGTGTTCATTTCAATGAAGTAGAACTCGCCGTTCTCGAACAGGAACTCGAAGGTGCCGGCGCCGCGGTAGCCAATCTTCTTGCAGGCCGCCGCGCAGCGCTCGCCGATCTTCTCGATCAGGCGGCGCGGGATGCCCGGCGCGGGCGCTTCCTCGATCACCTTCTGGTGGCGGCGCTGCATGGAGCAGTCGCGCTCGCCGAGGTACACCGCGTTGCGGTGCTGGTCGGCCAGGATCTGGATCTCGATGTGGCGCGGGTTCTGGAGAAACTTCTCCATATAGACCTCGGGGTTGCCGAAGGCCGCGCCGGCTTCCGCCTTGGTGGTCTGCACCGCGTGCAGCAAGGCCGCCTCGGTGTGCACCACGCGCATGCCGCGCCCGCCGCCGCCGCCGGCGGCCTTGATGATCACCGGGTAGCCCACCGCCTTGGCGGTGCGCTTGATCACCACCGGATCGTCGGGCAACGCGCCTTCGGACCCGGGCACGCAGGGCACGCCCGCGCGGATCATGGCCTGCTTGGCCGACACCTTGTCGCCCATCGTGCGGATGGACTCGGGCGTGGGACCGATGAAGGTGAAACCGCTGCGCTCGACGCGCTCGGCGAAATCGGCGTTTTCCGACAGGAAGCCGTAGCCGGGATGGATGGCTTCGGCATCGGTCACTTCGGCGGCCGAAATGATGGCCGGCATGTTGAGGTAGCTGTGCGTGCTCGATGCCGGACCGATGCAGACCGCCTCGTCGGCCAGACGCACGTACTTGGCATCGCGGTCGGCCTCGGAATACACCATCACTGCCTTGATGCCCATCTCCCGGCAGGCGCGCTGGATGCGCAGCGCGATCTCCCCCCGGTTGGCAATCAGGATTTTCTTGAACATGGGCTCGGGGCCTTCTTTTATTCGATCACGAACATGGGCTGTCCGTACTCCACTGCCTGGCCGTTCTCCACCAGGATCTGGGTCACGGTACCGGACTTGTCGGCCTCGATCTCGTTGAGGATCTTCATGGCTTCAACGATGCAGATCGTCTCGCCTTCCTTGATGGTGTCGCCGATCTCGACGAAGGCTTTCGCGCCGGGGCTGGAAGCACGGTAGAACGTGCCCACCATGGGCGACTTCACCGCGTGGCCAGCCGGTGCGGCGGGAGCGGCGGCGGCCGAAGCGGCAGGCGTCACTTCGACAGCAGGCATGACGGGTGGAGACACGGGCGCGGGGGCCATGCTGTAGGTCACGGGCGCGGCGGCCACCACGGGTGCGCTCTTGACGATGCGCACCTTGCCTTCGGCCTCGGTGATTTCCAGCTCGGACACGTTCGACTCGGACACGAGGTCGATCAGTGTCTTCAGTTTTCTCAAATCCATGATTTCTCCAACGAATTTCGGTCAAGTTGATCTAAAAGCACTCAATTTCTACGAAATTGGAGGCCATCAACCCGCCGGGGTGCCGCAGTGTACACGAACGGACCGGCGTCCCAACCCTGCCCGATGGAGGGTCTTGAACCCACGGGCGCGGCATGGCCCGATGAGTCATTTCTGTGAAAACGACGAATTTACCTCTTTTTCTCGCCGAATTCGAGAGGGTTGACGAAAGGTCAACCCAACTCGGCCCACTGCGCCAGATCGGTGTCCGACACCTTGCCCAGCTTGCGGTGCAGCAAGGCGCCGTCGGCCCCGAACACGACGCTGAAGGGCAAGGCGCCCGTGGCGTTGCCCAAACTGCGGCTGAGTTCGGTGCCGGCGAAGCCCGCCATGCCCACCGGAAAGTTCAGCGGCAGCTTCTGCAGGAAGCTGCGCACCGCGCTGGGCTGGTCGACCGCCAGGCCCAGCACCTGCCAGCCCTTGGGGGCCTGCGCCGTGTGGAACTGGTTCAGCATGGGCAGCTCCTCCACGCAAGGCGGGCACCAGGTGGCCCAGAAATTCACCAGCAAAGGCTTGCCGCGGAAATCGCTCATGCGCACGGCTTCGCCGTTCGGCCCGTCGAACGACCCGGCCCAGAATGCGGCCTCGGCTTCGCTCACCACCGGCTGAAGCTGAAAGCGACGCGTGGCCAGCAAGGCGCCGGCACCGCCAGCAACCACCGCCACGCCGGCCATCCAGAGGGTTCTGCGCTGCAGGCTCATGCCGCCACCTCCCCGGCCAGCATCCGGCGCAGGGCCGCCGCGTCACCGCGCGGCTTGCGCCCCTGGGCATCGGGCTTGAGGGCGCCGCGCAGGTCATCGAGGTCGTGCACCATCAGATGCACCAGCACCCACTGGCCCAGCGCCTCGCTGCGCACGCGCAGCGTCAAGGCCTCCACAGGTTCGCCCCGCCAGCCATTGACCGTGCCGGGGTGGTACTCGACGCGGTGGTCGAGCAGCGTCCACTCGGGGGCTTTGGGGTCCTCGCAGAACAACTGAAGATAGATGTCGCTGTGCCGGGTGGCCATGCCGTGCCAGACCGCGCCGCCCAGATGGGGGCGAAAGGCCTCCAGGCGGTCCATCCACAACAGGGCGATCTCGCGCAGCGCGCGCAGCTCGACGGCCTGGGTGTCGGGGCAGAAGACGGCGATGTCTTCGCGCACCGCGGCATCCAGCGTCGCGTTGTCGGGCAGGGGCGTGCGCGCCGGCAGGCCCAGCTGCTTGACCGCGCGGCGCTTGGCGGCGGCGTACTCCAGGCCCTCCTCGACCACCAGTCGGGCGGCCACGGCGGCGATTTCTTGGGCGGTGTCGTCTCGGCTGGCGTCCATGGGAGGGATTGTGCCCGCTGTCAGCGGCCTCCATGGCCTGCACGGCCCATACCCGCAAACCCGGTGGGTGCGCCGCCTAGAATCCCGGGATGCACATTCATATTCTGGGCATCTGCGGCACCTTCATGGGCGGCGTCGCTGCCCTGGCCCGCGAAGCCGGCCACCGCGTGACCGGCTGCGACGCCGGCGTTTACCCCCCCATGAGCGACCAGTTGCGGGCGCTGGGCATTGACCTCATCGAAGGCTTCGGTGCCGACCAGCTGGCCCTGCGACCCGACATGTTCGTGGTGGGCAACGTGGTCAGCCGGGCCCGCCTGGCGGACGGCACGCCCAAGTTCCCGCTGATGGAAGCCATCATGGACAGCGGCGCCGCCTACACCAGCGGCCCGCAGTGGCTGGCCGAACACGTGCTGCAAGGCCGCCACGTGATGGCCGTCGCAGGCACCCACGGCAAGACCACCACCACCGGCATGCTCACCTGGATCCTGGAGGCCAACGGCCTGCAGCCCGGTTTCCTGATTGGCGGCGTGCCGATGAATTTCGGTGTGTCGGCCCGCCTGGGCCAGGGCCAGACCTTCACCATCGAAGCCGACGAGTACGACACCGCGTTCTTCGACAAGCGCAGCAAGTTCGTGCACTACCGGCCCCGCACGGCGATCCTGAACAACCTCGAGTTCGACCACGCCGACATCTTCGACGACCTCGCCGCGATCGAACGCCAGTTCCACCACCTGATCCGCACCGTGCCGGGCAACGGCCGTGTGGTCGTCAACGGGTTGGAGGAAAGCCTGGAGCGCGTGCTGCACAAGGGCCTCTGGAGCGAACTGCGCAGCTTCGGCGCGGCGGTGAGCGATTTCACCGCTCAAGGCGAGCCCCATGCTTTCGACGTGCTGCATCAAGGCCAGCCGGCCGGCCGCGTGGAGTGGGCACTCACAGGCGTGCACAACCAGCTCAACGGCCTGGCCGCCATCGCGGCGGCCGAACACGTGGGTGTGGCTCCGGCAGACGCCGCGCGCGCCCTGAGCAACTTCGAGAACGTGCGCCGGCGCATGGAAGTGCGGGGCACGGTGCCTCGCGCGGGCGGTGCGATCACGGTCTACGACGACTTCGCCCACCACCCGACCGCCATCCGCACCACGCTCGACGGCCTGCAGCGCAAGCTCGGCCAGCCGCGGGGTCGCATCCTGGCGGTGTTCGAGCCGCGCAGCAACACCATGAAACTGGGCACGATGAAGTCCCAGCTGCCCTGGAGCCTGGAGGCGGCGGACCTCGCGTTCTGCCATTCGGGCGGGCTGGACTGGGACGCGGCCGAAGCGCTCGCCCCCATGGGCGCGCGGGCCCAGGTCGGCCGCAACATCGACGAGCTTGTCGCTCAGGTCACAGCGGCCGCCCAAGCCGGCGACCACATCGTCTGCATGAGCAACGGTGGCTTCGGCGGTGTGCACGACCGCCTGCTCAAGGCCCTGGTCGCCTGAATTTCAGTACGTCAGCACGTGCTTGGGCACGTCGATCGAGACGACGGGCTTGGCCAGCGCCGCGCTCGCAGCCCGCGCGAAGGCCACGGCCCAGGGACGGTGGGCCACGTCCCTGAAATGCCCTTCGCCGGCCGCTTCGGCCACGCACAGGATCTTGTCGGCCGTCAGCACCTTCCCGGTGGGCCGGATCGGGTCGCAGCCCAGTGTGGTGAACTGCTCGTCGAGCCAGGCGCGCGCATGGTCGTGCGGCATCGGCTGCACCTCTTCGAGGTCGAACGGGTAGGAAGCGGTGTCGCTCCAGCTCACGGTGACTTGGCTGCGCATGTCGGGTTCTCCTGATCGGTCGTTCGCCCCATTGTGGACCGCGCGCCGCGCGCGATCCACCCCGTGAAACCCCGGGCAGCGCTCAGCGGCCCCGCGCGGTCTGCACCGCCTGCGACAGGATCTCGAGTGCCTGCAGGGAATCGTCCCAGCCCAGGCAGGCGTCGGTGATGCTCTGGCCATATTTGAGCGCCCCCACCTCGTCCTTGCCCGGGGTGAATTTCTGAGCGCCCGCCTCGATGTGGCTTTCGATCATCACGCCGAAAATGCTGCGCGAACCGCCGACGATCTGGCCGGCGATGTCGCGCGCCACCTCGAGCTGCCTCTCGTGCTGCTTGCTGCTGTTGGCGTGGCTGCAATCCACCATCAGGCGCGGCGGCAGCTTGGCCGCCTCCAGTTCCTTCACCGATGCCGCCACGCTGGCCGCGTCGTAGTTGGGTGCCTTGCCACCGCGCAGGATCACATGGCAGTCCTTGTTGCCATTGGTCTGCACGATCGCCACCTGGCCGTTCTTGTGCACGGACAGGAAATGGTGGCCGCGCGAGGCCGCCTGGATGGCGTCTGTGGCGATCTTGATGTTGCCGTCGGTGCCATTCTTGAAGCCGATCGGCGCCGAGAGGCCCGAGGCCAGCTCGCGGTGAACCTGGCTCTCGGTGGTGCGCGCGCCGATCGCGCCCCAGGCGATCAGGTCGCCGATGTACTGGGGCGAGATCACGTCGAGGAACTCGCTGCCGGCAGGCAGGCCCAGGCGGTTGATCTCGATCAACAGCTGGCGCGCGATGCGCAGGCCCTCGTCGATGCGGTAGCTCTCGTCCAGGTAGGGGTCGTTGATCAGGCCCTTCCAGCCCACCGTGGTGCGCGGCTTCTCGAAATAGACCCGCATCACGATCTCCAGCGTATCGGCGTACTTCTCGCGCAGCGGCTTGAGACGGCGCGCGTAGTCGACCGCGGCGGCCGGGTCGTGGATGGAGCACGGGCCGATCACGACCAGCAGACGGTCGTCCTGCCCATGCAGGATCCGGTGAATGCGCTGGCGGGTCTGGGTGATCAGGGTCTCCACCGGCGTGCCGCCGATGGGGAAGAAGCGGATCAGGTGCTCAGGAGGGGGCAACACGGTGATGTCCTTGATGCGTTCGTCGTCGGTCTGACTGGTTTTGTCGACAGGACGGGCTTGCCAGGCGTCGCTGCTGGCGGGGGCGTTCTTGGCGGTCATCACGAGGCTCCTGAGTGGGGTTGAGTCAAAAAAGGTTTCGAAGGGGCGAAAAAAAACCGCCGGGCTTGGGGCTCCGGCGGTTGTTTCGAGATTCGGTGATGCGCTTACAGCTTCGCCTCTCGTCCGCCGGGGACTGAGAACCAAAAGTAAAAGGCAAAAAAGACGAAGCGCGAAGACATGGGGTCGAAATGTAGCACAGGCAATGGAAATGCGGCTTCAGGCGGTGCCACCGACCGTCAGGCCGTCGATGCGAAGCGTCGGCTGGCCCACGCCCACGGGCACGCTCTGGCCTTCCTTGCCGCAGGTGCCCACGCCGCTGTCGAGCTTCATGTCGTTGCCGATCATGCTCACGCGGGTGAGTGCGTCCGGGCCGTTGCCCACCAGCGTGGCGCCCTTGACCGGGTACTGGATCTGACCGTTCTCCACCCAATAAGCCTGGCTGGCCGAGAACACGAACTTGCCGCTGGTGATGTCGACCTGGCCGCCACCGAAGTTGGTGGCGTACAGGCCCTTCTTGATGCTGGCCACGATTTCCTCGGGGGCCTTGTCGCCGCCCAGCATGTAAGTGTTGGTCATGCGCGGCATGGGCACGTGGGCGTAGCTCTCGCGCCGGCCGTTGCCGGTGGGCTTTACGCCCATGAGGCGGGCGTTCATCGCGTCCTGGATGTAGCCGCGCAGGATGCCGTCCTCGATCAGCACGTTGCGCTGCGAGGTGTGACCCTCGTCGTCCACATTGAGCGAGCCCCGGCGGTCGGCGATGGTGCCGTCGTCGAGCACGGTCACGCCCTTGGCGGCCACGCGCTGGCCGATGCGGCCGGCGAAGGCGCTGGAGCCCTTGCGGTTGAAGTCGCCTTCCAGCCCGTGGCCCACCGCTTCGTGCAGCAGGATGCCGGGCCAGCCCGAACCCAGCACCACCACCATCTCACCGGCCGGTGCGGGGCGCGCGTCGAGGTTGGTGAGTGCGTAGGACACGGCCTCGTCCACGTAAGACTGCACCATCGCGTCGTCGAAATAGGCCAGGCCGAAGCGGCCACCGCCGCCCGACGAGCCCGCTTCGCGCCGGCCCGACTGCTCGGCGATCACCGTCACCGACAGACGGATCAGCGGGCGCACGTCGGCCGCCAGGGTGCCGTCGGCGCGCGCCACCAGCACCACGTCGTACTCGCTCGCCAGGCCGGCCATGACCTGCTTCACCCGCGGGTCCTTGGCCTTGGCCATGCGCTCCACTTTTTCCAGCAGCGCGACCTTGGCGGTGCTGTCGAGCGTGGCGATCGGGTCCAGGCCCGGGTACAGCGAACGGGATTTGGACACTTTCGCGGCCGGCACGCGCACCTTGCGGCCCTGGCCCTGGGCGGAGATCGAGCGCACCGTGTGGGCCGCGTCGATCAGCGAGTCCCAGGACAGGTCGTCGGAATAGGCGAACGCCGTCTTTTCACCACTGACCGCACGCACGCCGACACCCTGGTCGATGCTGAAGCTGCCGGTCTTGACGATGCCCTCTTCCAGGCTCCAGCCCTCGCTGCGCGTGGTCTGGAAGTACAGGTCGGCGTCGTCCACGCCGTGCGACATGATCTCGCCGAGCGCGCGCTGCAGGTGCGTGGGGCTCAACCCGAACGGTTCGAGCAACAGGCTTTGGGCGGTGGCCAGTCGGGCCAGGGTGGGTTCGCGTGAAATCATCGGCCCATTGTAAGAACCCCCGTGCCGCGCACGGCCGTCAGGGTCTCTAGGACTGCATCAGGCGCTTGGACTTGGCGATCGACATCAGGATGCCCAGGCCGACACCCAGCGTCACCATGGCGGTGCCGCCGTAGCTCACGAAGGGCAGCGGCACGCCCACCACCGGCAGGATGCCGCTGACCATGCCCATGTTCACGAAGGCATAGACGAACACGTTGAGCGTGACCGCCGCCGCCACCAGCCGGGAAAACTGGGTCGGCGCCTCCACCGCGATCAGCAGGCCGCGCACGATCAGGAAGACGAAACCACACATGAGGCCCAGCACGCCCATGAGACCGAATTCTTCGGAAAAGGCTGCAAAGATGAAGTCGGTGGTGCGCTCGGGAATGAACTCCAGGTGGGTCTGCGTGCCCTGCATGAAGCCCTTGCCCCAGATGCCGCCCGAACCGATGGCGATCATGCCCTGGATGATGTGAAAGCCCTTGCCCAGCGGGTCCTTGGAGGGGTCGAGCAGCGTGCACACGCGCTGGCGCTGGTACTCGTGCAGGATCTGCCAGTCCACGCCCGGCGCGCACATCTGGGGCTCCATCGCGATCAGGGTCACCACGCCGATCACGCCGAGAATGACCGGCGGCAGGATCAGCTTCCAGCTCAGGCCAGCGAAGAAGATGACCGCCAGCCCAGAGGACATCACCAGCAGCGAGGTGCCCAGGTCGGGCTGCTTGAGGATGAGCGCCACCGGCATGATGAGCAGGATGCCGGCCGCCACGAAATCCAGCGGCTTGAGCTGGCCCTCGCGGCGGTGGAACCACCACGCCAGCATCAGCGGCATGGCGATCTTCATGAGTTCGCTGGGCTGGATGACGGTGACGCCGATGTCCAGCCAGCGCTGCGAGCCCTTGCGCATGATGCCGAACAGCTCCACGCCCAGCAGCAGCATCACCCCCAGGGTGTAGAGCGGCACGGCCAGCGTCATCAGCCGATGCGGCGGCACCTGCGACACCAGGAACATCAGGCCCACGGCCAGCAGCATGTTGCGGCTGTGGGCAGCAAACCGGGTGCCGTGGTCGAAGCCCACCGAATACATGGTGATCAGGCCGGCGCCGGCCATCAGCAGGATGGCGAACAGCAGCCAGCCGTCAAAGCCCTGGAAGATCGGGGCAATGCGCTGCAGCAGGGTGGGTTTGTCGAAGACGGCGGCCATGTCAGGCCCCGATTATCCTTCGGCCATGACACCCGCCACCACCCACCTGTTGTACCTGCATGGTTTTCGTTCGTCGCCGCAATCGATGAAAGCGCAGAAAGTCGCTGCGCGCAGGGCGGCGCGGCACCCGGAGGTGGTCTGGTGGTGTCCGCAGCTGCCGCCCTCGCCGCGCGAGGCCATGGAGATGGTGCTGCGCGGTGTGCAGGCCTGGCCGCGCGACACCATGGCGGTGGTCGGCTCCTCGCTGGGCGGGTTCTACGCGCGCTGGCTGGCGCTGCAGACGGGCTGCCGCCGGTCGGTGCTGCTCAACCCGGCCGTGTTCCCGGCGCGCGACTTGGTGCATTACATCGGCGAACAGACCGCCTGGCACGACCCGCAGGCAAGCTTCATCGTCGATCCGTCGTTCATGGGGGAGCTGCAGCAACAGCAGGACGACATCGCCCGCCTGGCCCCCCGGCACCCGGCCACCCTCGAGCGCCAGTTCGCCATCGTGGCCAAGGGCGACGAGGTGCTGGACTGGCGCGAGATGATGGCCTTCTGCGCCGGCGGCACGACCCGCCTGCTGGAGGGCAGCGACCACGCCATCAGCGACTTCGATGCCCACATCGACGACCTGTTCCATTTCCTGGGCCTGTGATGGCCCCATGGGAGAATCGGGCCCATGCACATTCTGTTTGATGACGCCGGCAAGCTGTTGACCGGCCGCCTCCTGTCCGAGGCCGAAAGTTCCCTGCAAGTCGAGCTCGAATCCGGCAAACGCGTCAAGGTCAAGGCCGCCAACGCCCTGCTGCGCTTCGAGAAACCCGCACCCGGCCAGCTGATGACCGCGGCCACGGCCCTGGCCGAGACCATGGAACTCGAACTGGCCTATGAATTCGCGCCAGAGGACGAGTTCGGGTTCGTGGACCTGGCCCACGAGTATTTCAACGACAAGGCGGGCACCACGGAACAGGTGGCTGCGCTCCTGTGCCTGCAAGGCGCCCCCCATTACTTCCGCCGCGCCGGCAAAGGCCGCTACAAGAAGGCACCGGCCGACATCCTTGCGCAGGCCCTGGCCGCGATCGAGAAGAAGAAACAGGTGCAGGCCCAGATCGAGGCCTGGGCGGCGGAGCTCGCCAGCGGCAGCTGCCCGGCACCGGTGCGCCAGCAGCTCTACAAGATCCTGTTCCGGCCGGACAAGAACGCGCCCGAATACAAGGCCGTGGTGGAGGCCGCGCGCACCAGCCAGACCGCGCCGCTGACCCTGTTGCAGAACGCGGGCGCCATCAGCAGCGCCTACCAGTTCCACTGGCAGCGTTTCCTGTTCGACCAGTTCCCCAAGGGCACGGGCTTCCCCGCATTGCAGGCCCCGGCGATCGCCGAGGAGCTGCCCCTGGCGCCGGTGCAGGCCTTTTCCATCGACGACTCGCAGACCACCGAGATCGACGACGCGCTCTCGCTGCAAGGCCTGGGCAGCGGCAGCGTCACGCTGGGCATCCACATCGCGGCACCGGGTCTGGCCGTCGCACCCGAAGGGCCGATCGACCAGGTGGCGCGCACGCGCCTGTCCACCGTCTACATGCCCGGCCACAAGATCACCATGCTGCCCGACGACGTGGTGCAGGCCTACACGCTCATGGCCGGGCGCGACTGCCCCGCCGTGTCCCTGTACGTCAGCTTCGACGAAGCCACCCTGACCGTCACTGGCAGCCGCACCGCGCTGGAGCGCGTGCCGATCGCGCTCAACCTGCGGCACGACCAGCTCGACACGGTGATCACCGAGGCCTGGCTCGCGGGCGAGGCGCCGACCGGCGAGGCCCCGGCCGAGATCGCGGCGCTGCAGCCCTCGCTCGCTTTCCTGTTCCGGCTGGCCTTGCACCTCAAGGCCCAGCGCGAGGTGGTGCGCGGCAAGCCCGAGAATTTCACCCGCCCGGACTACACCTTCCGCCTTGAAGGCGTGAGCGGCGACGAACCGCAGGGCGACGAACGGGTGCTCATCGGCACCCGCAAGCGCGGCGCACCGCTGGACCTGATGGTGGCCGAGGCCATGATCCTGGCCAACAGCACCTGGGGCAACTGGCTCGCCGACTGCGGCGTGCCCGGCATCTACCGCAGCCAGGCCAGCCTGCAACCCGGCATCAAGGTGCGCATGGGCACCAAGGCCCAGCCGCACGCCGGCATCGGCGTCAAGAGTTACGCCTGGAGCACCTCGCCCCTGCGCCGCTACGTGGACCTGGTCAACCAGTGGCAGATCATTGCCTGTGCGCGCCACGGCAAGACGGCCGCGCTCGCCGCGCCGTTCAAGCCCAAGGACGCCAACCTGTTCTCCGTCATCAGCGCCTTCGACGCCGCGTACACCGCCTACAACGGGTTCCAGAACGGCATGGAGCGCTACTGGACGCTGCAGTACCTGCGGCAGGAAGGCATCACCGAAGTCACGGCCACCCTGATCAAGGACAACCTGGTGCGCGCCGACACCCTGCCCCTGGTGCTGCCGGTGCTGGGGGCCGACGGCCTGCCGCGCGGCGCCCATGTGCGGGTGAAGCTGGGTGAGATCGACGACATCACGCTCGACATCCACGGCACCGTCATCGAGCGGCTGGATCTGCCGGTGGACAATGCGGATGACGCCGCGAACGACGACGCCGAAGACGAGGAAGCGCTGGCCGCGCCGCTGGCCCTGGCCATCGACGTCAACGAAACCGACGGCGAAACCGCCGCCCAGCCGCCCCAAACGCCCGGCCCGGCGGGGGATTGAGGCCCAGGCGACACCCAGCACGGATAATGCCCGAGTGAAGCCGTCCGCCCTGTCCTATTTCAAGAAGCTGAGCACGCTGCAACTGGCGCTGGGGCTGTCGGTCGCCGTCCATGCCGCCTTGCTCACAGTGCGCTTCGTGGACCCCGAACGGTTCGACCGCGTGTTCCAGGACACGCCACTGGAAGTCATCCTCGTCAACGCGCGCGGCAACGAACGGCCCGACAAGGCCACCGCGATCGCCCAGACCTCGCTGGCCGGCGGCGGCGAGGCCGAACGCGGGCGCGCCACCTCGCCGCTGCCCCCCGCCACGGTGGCCCGCATCGGCGATGCGCACGAGGAAGACGAGCGCACGATCGAGGTGCTGCGCGAACAGCAGAACCGCCTTCTGGCCCAGGTGCGCCGCGAACTCGCCAGGATGCCGCCGCCCGACCCCGAGTCGGTCAACCCCAGCCAGGCCTCGTCCGAGCGCGAGCAGAAGCGCCGCGCGCTGGTGAAGATCCTGGCCGAGATCGAAAAGCGCATCAACGAGGAAAACGCCCGCCCGAAGAAGCGCTACATCAGCCCGGCCACGCGCGAGGCGGTCTATGCCATCTACTACGACGAGCTGCGCCGCAAGATCGAGGACCGGGGCACCTCCAACTTCCCCGAGGCCGGCGGCCGCAAGCTCTACGGCGAGCTCACCATGGTCATCACGGTCAACCACAACGGCACCGTGCTCGACACCGAAGTGGTCCAGCCCTCGGGCATCAGCCAGCTCGACCGCCGCGCCCAGGCCATCGTGCGCAGCCTGTCGTTCGGTCGCTTCAACGAAGCCATGCGCCGCCAGGCCGACCAGATCGTGGTCGTCTCGCGCTTCCGTTTCACACGCGACGAGACGCTGCAGACCCAGCTCTCAGGGCAATAAGGTCCACCCCGCATGAGGTCGCTCGGACGCTGGTTGTTGTGGCTGGTCCTTGCAGGGCTGGCCTTGCAGCTGTTCTTCCTCGCGCGCATCGCGCTCATGGTCGTGGTCGATCCCACCAGCACCGCCTTCATGCGCTCCGAGGCCTGGCGCATCGCCGGCGAGAGCCTGCAGAGCGAGAAAGACTGGCGCTGGTCGCACCGCTGGGTGTCCGATGCGCAGATCAGCCCCCACCTCAAGCGCGCCGTGATCGCCTCGGAGGACGCCGGTTTCACCGACCACCGGGGCGTGGACTGGGGCGCCATCGAAGGTGCCTGGCAGAAGAACGAACGCCGCCAGCAGCAGGCCGACAAGCGCGCCGCGCGCCAGCCTGCCCAGCCCGCGCGCGAACCCAAGGTGGTCGGCGGCTCCACCATCACGCAGCAACTCGCCAAGAACCTGCTGCTCTCCGGCGAACGGCAGATGCTGCGCAAGGGCCAGGAACTGGTGCTCACGCTGATGCTCGAAGCCCTGCTCGACAAGCGCCGCATCCTGGAGATCTACCTCAACAGCGTGGAATGGGGCGAAGGCATCTTCGGTGCCGAGGCCGCTTCGCAACGCTACTTCAACAAGCCGGCCAGCAAGCTCAGCGCGCACGAGGCGGCGCGGCTCGCGGTGATGCTGCCCTCGCCCAAATTCTTCGAGACCCGCCAGGGTTCGGCCTACCTGGCCCGGCGCACCGGCACCATCGTGGCCCGCATGGGCGGAGTCGCATTGCCATGAACCTTCGCGCCAGCCTCATGAGCGTGTTCCTGCTCGGCCTGGTGCGCCTGCTCACCGGTGCGCAGGCGCGCTGGTACGGCTGCCCGCCCAAGGCCGAGCAGCGCATCTACTTCGCCAACCACCAGAGCCATGCCGACCTCGTGCTGATCTGGGCCGCGCTGCCGCAGGAACTGCGCAGCATCACCCGCCCGATCGCCGCCAGGGACTACTGGACCGCCTCGCGCTTCAAGCGCTGGATCACCACCGAGGTGTTCAACGCCGTGTACGTGGAGCGCGAGCGCAAGGGCGACGAGGACCCGCTGGCACCCCTGGCGCAGGCCCTGGACAACGGCGAC
Source organism: Hydrogenophaga sp. GW456-12-10-14-TSB4 (assembly GCF_059424305.1). Classification (NCBI taxonomy): domain Bacteria; kingdom Pseudomonadati; phylum Pseudomonadota; class Betaproteobacteria; order Burkholderiales; family Comamonadaceae; genus Hydrogenophaga; species Hydrogenophaga sp. GW456-12-10-14-TSB4. The sequence goes on from NZ_JBWKZH010000031.1 coordinate 41,949, forward strand.
TCGCTGATCCTCTTCCCCGAAGGCACGCGGGGCCACGAGGAAGACCCGCAGCCCTTCAAGTCGGGCCTGTACAACCTGGCGCAGCGCTTTCCCGGCGTGGTGCTGGTGCCGGCCTGGATCCACAACGTGCAGCGCGTCATCCCCAAGGGCGAAGTGGTGCCGGTGCCGGTGCTGTGCTCGGTCACCTTCGGCGAGCCGCTGGTGCTGGGCGCCGAAGAGCCCCGGGCCGATTTTCTGAAACGGGCTCGCGAGGCCGTCATGGCCTTGAGAGACGTCTGACCCCATGTCCTCCTTCCTGCGCAGCCTCACCCCCGACCAGCAGGTCAGCCTGGCCTTCGTCGTGCTGTTCGGCCTGCTGCTGATCGCCAGCGGCGTGGGCGTGCTGCTGTCGCTGCGGGAGCGCCGCTCGGGCGACGACGACGCCAGCGGCGAGCGCGCCCTGCGCCTGCAGGACAACCAGGCGCTGCTGCGCAGCTCCTGGATGATGATGCTGGTGTTCTGGGTCGGCTGGGTCATGGGCGAGGGCTTCGCCATCGTGCTGTTCGGCCTGGTCTCGTTCTTCATCCTGCGCGAGTTCATCAGCCTCTCGCCCACCCGCCGCAGCGACCACCGCAGCCTGGTGCTGGCCTTCTTCATCGTGCTGCCGCTGCAGTACGCGCTGGTCTGGACCGAGCGCTTCAACCTGTTCACCGTGTTCATCCCGGTCTACGTGTTCCTCGCCATTCCGGCCGTGAGCGCGCTGGGCAACGACCCGCAGCGCTTCCTGGAGCGCAACGCCAAGCTGCAGTGGGGCATCATGGTCTGCGTGTACGGCATGAGCCACGTGCCCGCGCTGCTGCTGCTCAACTTCAAGGGCTTCGCCGGCAAGACCGCCTTCCTCGTGTTCTTCCTGGTGCTGGTGGTGCAGACCTGCATGCTGGTGCAGCACCTGGCCGCGCGCGGCCTGCGCCGACCCGTGGCCCCCGCCATCAGCAACAGCTTCCACTGGCGCAGCTGGGCCCTGGGCCTGGCCGCCGGTGGCCTGCTCGGCGCCGTGCTGTCGGGCTTCACCCCCTTCAAACCGCTGCCTGCCCTGGCCATGGCCCTGGTCGCCTGCGCGGCCGGCAGCTTCGGCCACCTCGTCATGAAGGCCATCAAGCGCGACCGCGGCGTGACCCACTGGGGTCTGGCGGGCCGCTCGGTCACCGGCGCCAGCGGCCTGCTCGACCGCGTGGACGCCCTGTGTTTCGCCGCGCCCGTGTTCTTCCACTCGGTGCGCTGGACCTTCGACCTCTGAGATCTTCCCCATGCGCATCCTTGGCATCGACCCCGGCCTGCAGTGCACCGGCTTCGGCGTGATCGACACCGAAGGCGCCGCCCTGCACTACGTCGCCAGCGGCACCATCCAGACCAGCCCGAAGGACGGCGCCTTGCTGCCCGAGCGGCTCAAGATCCTGTTCGACGGCATCACCGAAGTGGTGGCGCGTTACCAGCCCCAGGTGTCGGTGTGTGAAATCGTGTTCGTCAACGTCAACCCCCAGGCCACGCTGCTGCTGGGCCAGGCGCGCGGCGCCTGCCTCACCGCCCTCGTGGCCAACCAGCTGGAAGTGGCCGAGTACACCGCGCTGCAGTTGAAGAAGGCCGTGGCCGGCAGCGGCCGGGCCGGCAAGCCGCAGATGCAGGAAATGGTCAAGCGCCTGCTGCGCCTGCCCGGCCTGCCCGGCAAGGACGCGGCCGACGCGCTCGGCCTGGCCATCACCCACGCCCAGGTGAGCCGCACCCTGGCAGCGATCAGCAAGGTCTCCACCCAACAGGCGCGCACCCACGCCGCCTACAAGGCCGGGCGGGTGTACTGAGCATGGGGGAATCCGCATTGCGCCGCTGGAGCCTGAAGGCCTGGCTGGCCCTCGCCTTCACCGCGCTGTCCCTGATGCTCACGCTGAGCCTGACGCTGTTCAGCGACCGCGCCGCCAGCCGCCAGGTGCGCGAGGCCATCGCGGCCAACCTGACCGAACTGGCGCAGCAGACCGCGAGCCGGCTCGACCGCTCCATGTTCGAGCGCTACCGCGAGGTCGGCCTCATTGCCCGACGGCTCAGCGGCCAGACCGATCCCGACACCATCCGGGGAGAGATCGAAGCGCTGCAGAAGAGCTACCGGCACTACGCCTGGATCGGTGTGACCGACACCAGCGGCGTGGTGCGCACCGCCACACAGGGCATGCTCGAAGGCGAAGACGTGTCGGCGCGCCCGTGGTTCCGCAACGCGCTGGACGACCACCCCATGGGCGATGTGCACGACGCCTTGCTGCTCGCGAAGCTGCTGGGCACGCCGGGGGCCGAGCCGCTGCGGTTGGTCGACATCGCTTTTCCTCTGAAAGACGCCGCGGGCCTGACCACCGGTGTGCTGGGCGTGCACCTGTCGTGGAACTGGGCCAACGACATCCAGGACGCGATCTTCACCCCCGTGAGCCGCCATCGCAGCGTCGACATGCTGATCGTCTCGACCACGGGCACGGTGTTGCTCGGCCCGAAGGACGTGCAGGGCACGACCCTGCAACTGCCCAGCCTGGAGGCGGCCGGCCGGGGCGAGTCGGGCCACGCGACCGAAACCTGGCCCGACGGCCAGACCTACCTCGTGGGCTACACCCGCGACCACGGCTTCGACACTTACCCCGGCCTGGGCTGGCGGGTGCTGGTGCGGCAGACCCTGGACGAGGCCTACGCACCGGTGAACCAGTTGCACCGGCGCATGCTGCTCGGCGGTGCCGCGGCGGCGGTGCTGTTTTCGCTGCTGGGCTGGCTGGTGGCGCGCCAGATCACGCGCCCCTTGCTGGACCTGACCGACGTGGCGCGCGGCATCGAGGCGGGCTATGCGGTGAAGGCGCCCACCACCTCGGGCTACCGCGAGGTGACCCTGCTGGGCAACGCCTTCAACTCCCTGGTGAAGGGCCTGCAGGCCAACGAGGCCGAGCTTCGGCAGAGCCATGCCGCCATGGAACGGCGCGTGAGCGAGCGCACCGCCGAACTGCGCGAGACCGTGGACGACCTGCGCGCCAACGAGGAGCGGGTGCAGTCGGTGATCGACAGCGCACAGGAAGCCTTCATCGGCATCGATTTCGACGGTTGCATCACCGACTGGAACGCCGCGGCGGAAGAGCTGTTCGGCTGGAAGCGTTTCGAGGTGCTGGGCGAATCGCTGGCCGACACCATCCTGCCCGAGCGTTACCACATCGCCTTCGTCAAGGCACTGGCGCATTTCCACACCACGGGCCAGGCGCCCTTCACGGGCCGGCTGCTGCGTCGCAAAGTGGTGGACCGGCAAGGTCGCGAGCTGGAGGTGGAGATGAAGATCGGCCTGATCCACACCAGCGAGCTGCAGCTCTTCAGCGCCTTCGTGCGGCCGGTGTCCGAGCCGCCGCCGCACTGAGCAACGGTCGACTTACAGCAGGCGTTCCAGGATGAGCACGCCGAAGAAGCCCAGGGCCGCGATGACGGTCCATTTGAGGATCACGATGCCCCAGAGGCGAAAGCGCGCCTCGCCGGTGCCGATGTAGAAGGCAAAGCACACGCCGGCTGCGAGCAGCAGCAGCATGACGGTCCATCGGAACAGCAGCATGGGCGCGGTCGATCACCAGGCCGGTGCGAGCTGGGCGAAGCCTTGCGGCGCTTCGCGCTCGTGCTCGAAGCTCACGATCTCGTAGGCATCGGGCCGCTCCAGCAGGGCGCGCAGCAACTGGTTGTTCATCGCATGGCCGCTGCGGAAGGCGCTGTACGCCGCGAGCAGCGGCTTGCCGACGATGTAGAGGTCGCCCATGGCGTCGAGGATCTTGTGCTTGACGAACTCGTCCTGGTAGCGCAGGCCGTCGGCGTTGAGCACCTTGACGTCGTCCATCACGATGGCGTTGTCCAGTCCGCCGCCCATGGCCAAGCCGTTGGAGCGCATCATTTCCACGTCGCGGGTGAAGCCGAAGGTGCGGGCGCGCGCGATCTCGCGCGCGTACTGGCCGCTGCCGAAGTCGAACTCCACGCGCTGGCCGGTGGAGTTCACCGCCGGGTGGTTGAACTCGATCTCGAATGCCAGCTTGTAGCCGTGGAAGGGGTCAAGCCGCGCCCATTTGAGCGTGCGACCCTCGCCTTCGTGCACTTCCACCGGTTTGATGACGCGGATGAAGCGCTTGGGCGCGTTCTGCATCACGATGCCGGCGCTCTGCAGCAGGTAGACGAAAGAGGCCGAAGAGCCGTCCAGAATGGGCACTTCCTCGGCCGTGATGTCCACGTAGAGGTTGTCCAGGCCCAGGCCGGCGCAGGCGCTCATGAGGTGCTCGATGGTGTGCACCTTCACACCGCCGTTGGAGATGGTGGAGGCCAGGCGGGTGTCGGTCACCGCCATGGCATTGACCGGGATCTCCACCGGCGCGGAGAGGTCCACCCGACGGAACACGATGCCCGTGTCAGGCGCGGCCGGCCGCAGCGTCAACTCCACCCGCTGACCGCTGTGCAGGCCGACACCGACGGCCTTGGTCAGGGATTTGAGGGTGCGTTGGGCAAGCATCCTTGAATTGTAGTTTTCCGGGCGCCAGAACATGGTTTAGAAAGCTGATGGCCTTGATAGGGAAGGCTTTTTTGGTTTTCTCCGGCAGGGACGGTCAGCGGCGACCGGGGTGGCCGGCTCCGCTCATGTCCCCCGAACCGGCTGCGCCGGTTCTCCTCCTTTACTTCGCTGCGCCGGCCACCCCGATCACCGCTGACCTATTTGGCGGCAGAACCGTGTGCATGCCATCGTCCCTTCTGGCTCGTGGACCCCGGGCGTTCTGCGCAGCGGGGTAAAGGAGGAGGCGGCACCAGCCGCCGGGGGACACCCGCGGAGCAGAGCGCCCGGGGTCCGCGAGCCCGCGAGGTGCAGGCACGCGAACCCAGGGAAGAGAAACTCAGTCCGCCTGCTTGCGCAGGAAGGCAGGAATCTCGAAATCGTCCATGCCACCGGAAGCCAGCGCATCCACCTTGGCCGCGGCCTGGGTGCGGTTGGTGCGCCAGACGCTCGGCACGGCCATCGAGTTGTAGTCCGGCTGAGCAGCACCCGGGCCACCCACGGCGGCGTTCACCGTCGGCACATTGAACGGCACGTTGTCGGTACCCGTGCGCAGCACCTGCAGCGGAGGCGCCGTGCGGCGCACACCCTGGCGCGACAGGCCGGTCGCCACCACCGTCACGCGCATCTCGTCGCCCAGGGCGTCGTCGTAAGCGGCACCGTAGATCACGTGCGCTTCCGGCGAAGCGTAGGCACGGATCGTGTTCATCGCCAGCTTGGACTCCGACAGCTTGAGCGAACCCTTGGCCGCCGTCACCAGCACCAGCACGCCCTTGGCGCCCGACAGGTCGATGCCTTCCAGCAGTGGGCAGGCCACGGCCTGCTCGGCGGCGATGCGCGCGCGGTCCGGGCCAGCAGCCACCGCCGTGCCCATCATGGCCTTGCCGGGCTCGCCCATCACGGTGCGCACGTCCTCGAAGTCGACGTTCACGTTGCCGTACTCGTTGATGATCTCGGCGATGCCGCCCACCGCGTTCTTCAACACGTCGTTGGCGTGCGCGAAAGCCTCGTCCTGCGTGACATCGTCACCCAGCACTTCCAGCAGCTTCTCGTTGAGCACCACGATCAGCGAGTCCACATTGGCTTCCAGCTCGGCCAGGCCGCTGTCGGCGTTGGTCATGCGGCGGCCGCCTTCCCAGTCGAAGGGCTTGGTGACCACGCCGACGGTGAGGATGCCCATTTCCTTCGCCACGCGGGCGATCACGGGTGCCGCGCCGGTGCCGGTGCCGCCGCCCATGCCGGCGGTGATGAACAGCATGTGCGCGCCGGCGATCGCTTCGCGGATGTCATCCACCGCCACCTCGGCCGCGTCACGGCCCTTCTCGGGCTTGCTGCCCGCGCCCAGGCCGCTGGTGCCCAGCTGGATGGTCTTGTGCGCGGCGCTGCGCGAGAGCGACTGCGCGTCGGTGTTGGCGCAGATGAATTCCACGCCCTGCACGCTGCGCGAGATCATGTGCTCGACCGCATTGCCGCCGCCACCACCGACCCCGATGACCTTGATCTGCGTGCCCTGGTTGAATTCTTCGACTTCGATCATTTCGATGCTCATTGCGATGCTCCTTGTACTGTGTCTGTTGCCTGGATGTCGGCGGTATGCGAGAAGTTCTTGGGGGTGAAGGTTCGGGTCATCCGGGGGGTCCGGTGTGTTCGGCACACCGGCCTCGTCGTCGTCGACATCGGCCAAGGGAAACGCACTGGGCGTGACGGGCGTGCCTCATCAGAACGTCCCCAGGAACCAGCTCTTGACCCGCTCGACCGCACCCTGCATCGAGCCCGCTTTCTGTGCCACCTTGTGCCCGCGCACGCGCGCCAGGCGCGCTTCCTCGAGCAGCCCCATCACCGTGGCCGCGCGCGTCTGCGCCACCATGTCGGACAGGGCACTGGTGTAGTTCGGAATGCCACGGCGCACCGGCTTGAGGAAGATGTCCTCCCCGAGCTCGACCATGCCCGGCATCACCGCGCTGCCGCCCGTGAGCACGATGCCCGAGGACAGCATTTCCTCATGGCCGGAATCGCGCAGCACCTGCTGCACCAGCGAGAAGATCTCTTCCACGCGCGGCTCGATCACGCCGGCCAGCGCCTGGCGGCTGAGCATGCGCGGGCCGCGATCGCCCAGCCCCGGCACTTCCACCTGCGTGTCCGGGTCGGCCAACAGCTGCTTGGCACAGCCGCTCTCGACCTTGATGTCCTCGGCATCCTTGGTCGGCGTGCGCAAGGCCATGGCGATGTCGCTGGTGATCAGGTCGCCCGCGATGGGAATCACCGCCGTGTGGCGGATCGCACCGCCCGAGAAGATCGCCACGTCGGTCGTGCCCGCGCCGATGTCCACCAGCGCCACGCCGAGTTCCTTCTCGTCGTCGGTCAGGATGGCCTGGCTGGAGGCCAGCGGGTTGAGCATGAGCTGGTCCACTTCCAGCCCGCAGCGCCGCACGCACTTGATGATGTTTTCCGCCGCGCTCTGCGCACCGGTGACGATGTGCACCTTGGCCTCCAGGCGGATGCCGCTCATGCCGATCGGCTCCTTCACCTCCTGGCCGTCGATCACGAACTCCTGCGGCTCCACCAGCAGCAGGCGCTGGTCGGTCGAGATGTTGATGGCCTTGGCGGTCTCGATCACGCGAGCCACGTCGGTGGCGCTGACCTCGCGGTCCTTGATGGCCACCATGCCGCTGGAATTGATGCCCCGGATGTGGCTGCCGGTGATGCCGGTGTAGACCCGCGCGATGCGGCAGTCCGCCATCAGCTCGGCCTCTTTCAAGGCCTGCTGGATGCTCTGCACCGTCGCGTCGATGTTGACCACCACGCCCCGCTTCAAGCCATGGCTGGCCGACACGCCCAGGCCCGCGAGCTTGAGTTCGCCGTTGGACTGGACCTCGGCGACCACCACCATGATCTTGGCGGTACCGATGTCGAGTCCGACCACCAAATCCTTGTATTCCTTGGCCATGATTGCTTCTTGATTACCTACGGGGTTGGGTTGCGCCGGGCGGCGCGTCGATGACGGTGGTCACGCCGCGCAGCCGCAGCGCGTAACCATTGGGATAACGCAGGTCCACGGACTGCAGCGCGCCCGCGTAACGTTCGGTGAGTTGCGCCAGCGTGCCGGTGAAGCGGCGCGTGCGCGCCAGCAGTTCGTCGGGCGTGCCGCGGCCCAGCTCCACCTGGGCACCGCTGTCGAGCTTGGCGCGCCAGGTGCCGCGCTCGGTGAGTTCGAGCCGCTCCAGGCCCAGGTCGAGGCGACCGAGCTCAGCCTCCAGCAACTGGTACAGCGACCACACCTGGGCCGACTTCTCGGCCGGGCCGGCCAGTTCGGGCAGGCCGTCGCCGTCGTCCGGGCTGGCGTCGAACACCTCGCCCAGCCGGTTGACCAGCTGGCCCGAGCCGGACTCGCCCCACCAGGCCACGGCCTGGTGTTCTTCCAGGGTCACGCGCAGGCGGTTCGGAAACTCGCGCTGCACCACGGCCTTGCGCACCCAGGGCACAGACTCGAACAGCTGGCGGACCTGCTGCAGGTCCACGGTGAGGAAGCTGCCGTTCAGGCGCGTCTTCATCTGCGAGGACAGCTGGGCGCGGAAGGTCACGGCGCTCTGGTGCGCGACGTCGCCGTGCACGGCGATCGCCTTGACCGACCAGATCGGGTGGCGCACCAGCCAGGTGGTGAACAGACCCAGGCTGAGCACGGCAAACACCACGACCAGGACGTGCGTGACCGCGGTCATGAGCTTGACGTCCAGGGGCAGTTCGGTGCTGGGCATGGTGGTGTTCCGTGTCTCAGGCCGCGTTGTCCAGCGCGGCGCTGGCCAGCAGCGCGACGCACAGGTCTTCGTACGACAGGCCCGACGCCTTGGCCGACATCGGCACCAGCGAATGGCCGGTCATGCCGGGCGAGGTGTTGATTTCCAGCAGCCAGGGCTTGCGGGTCTTCGCGTCGATCATCACGTCGGCGCGCGACCAGCCGCGGCAGTCCAGCGTGAGATACGCCTTGAGCACCAGCGCCTGGATGGCGGCCTCCTCGCCTTCGGGTAGGCCGCAGGGCACGAGGTACTTCGTGTCGTCGGTGAAGTATTTGTTCTGGTAGTCGTAGTTGCCCTCGGGCGCAACGATGCGGATCACCGGCAGGGCCTTCGCGTTGGCGCCGGTGCCCAGCACCGGGCAGGTGACCTCGTCGCCCGCAATGAACTGCTCGCACATGACCAGCGGGTCCTGCTTCGCGGCGAGTTCGTAAGCCGCGGCGCATTGCGCTTCGCTGGTCACCTTGGTCAGGCCGATGGTGGAACCCTCGCGCACCGGCTTGACGATCATGGGCGAGCCCAGCGCCTTGAACGCGGCCACCGTCTCTTCGGCGCTGTGCACCTGGCGCCAGGCCGGCGTGGCCAGGCCTTCGGCGATCCAGATGCGCTTGGTCATAAGCTTGTCCATGGCCACGCTGGAGGCCATCACGCCGGGGCCGGTGTAGGGGATGCCCATCAGCTCCAGGGCGCCCTGCACCGTGCCGTCCTCGCCGAAGCGGCCGTGCAGCGCGATGAAGCAGCGCTGGAAACCTTCGCGCTTGAGTTCGCCCATCTCGCGCTCGGCCGGGTCGAAGGCATGCGCGTCCACGCCTTTCGATTGCAGCGCGGCCAGCACGCCCTTGCCCGACATCAGCGACACCTCGCGTTCGGCCGAACGCCCGCCCATGAGCACCGCCACCTTGCCAAGCGACCTGGCATCCACCGTCATTCCGTTCTCCTGTTTCATGCATGGGCTCCTTGAGCCAACTCGATCACGCGCCCGGCCACCGCGCCCACCGTGCCCGCGCCCATGCAGAGCACCACGTCGCCGTCGCGCGCGTTGTCGAGCACGGCCTGCGGCATGGCGGCGATGTCGTCCACGAACACCGGCTCCAGCTTGCCGGCCACGCGCAGGGCGCGCGCCAGCGAGCGGCCGTCGGCCGCCACGATGGGGGCCTCGCCGGCCGCGTACACCTCGGCCAGCAACACGGCATCGGCCTGGCCGATGACTTTCACGAAGTCCTCGAAGCAATCGCGTGTGCGGGTGTAGCGGTGCGGCTGGAAGGCCAGCACCAGCCGGCGGCCCGGGTAGGCGCCGCGCGCGGCCGACAGCGTGGCGGCCATCTCCACCGGGTGGTGGCCGTAATCGTCCACCACGGTGCAGGTGCCGCCCGAGGGCAGCGCGGCTTCGCCATAGCGCTGGAAGCGGCGGCCCACGCCCTTGAATTCGGCGAGTGCCCGCTGCACGGCCTCGTCCGGCACGTTCAGCTCCACCGCGATGCCGATGGCGGCCAGGGCGTTGAGCACGTTGTGGTTGCCGGGCAGGTTGAGCACCACGTCGAGGTCCGGCAGCTCCACGCCGTTGCGGCGCTGCACGGTGAAGTGCATCTGCGTGTCCACCGCGCGCACGTTGATCGCGCGCACCTGCGCGTCTTCCGAGAAGCCGTAGCTGGTGATGGGGCGCGCGATCTGCGGCAGGATCTCGCGGATCGCCGCGTCGTCCACGCACACCACGGCCGCGCCGTAGAACGGCATCTTGTGCAGGAAGTCCACGAAGGCGGCCTTGAGGTTGCCGAAGTCGTGGCCGTAGGTGTCCATGTGGTCGGCGTCGATGTTGGTGACGACCGAGAGCACCGGCAGGAGGTTGAGGAAGGAGGCGTCGGATTCGTCGGCCTCGACCACGATGTACTCGCCCGAACCCAGCTGGGCATTGGCGCCGGCGCTGTTGAGGCGCCCCCCGATCACGAAGGTCGGGTCCAGCTGGGCGGCGGCCAGCACGCTGGCCACCAGGCTGGTCGTGGTGGTCTTGCCGTGCGTGCCGGCAATCGCCACGCCCTTCTTCATGCGCATCAGCTCGGCCAGCATCACCGCGCGCGGCACCACCGGCACCAGCTTCGCGTGCGCGGCCACCACCTCGGGGTTGTCCGGCTTCACCGCCGTGGAGGTGACGATGGCGTCGGCGCCTTCGATGTTCGCGGCGTCGTGGCCCACGAAGACCTGGGCGCCCAGCGCCACCAGCCGGCGCGTGACCGTGCTTTCGCCCAGGTCGCTGCCGGAGATGCGGTAGCCCTGGTTGAGCAGCACCTCGGCGATGCCGCTCATGCCAGCGCCACCGATGCCGACGAAATGGATGTGACGGATGGCGTGCTTCATGGCTTCGGAACTTTCGCGAGTTGCTCGCAGGCGGACACCACGGCCGCCACGGCTTCGGTTTTCTGCAGTTGTTTGGCCTGGGTGGCCATGGCCAGCAGCTGCTCGCGCTGCACGGTCTGCAGGGTCTGGGCCAGCCGCTGGGGCGTGAGTTCGGTCTGGGGCACCAGCCAGGCGGCGCCCGCATCCACCAGGAACCGGGCGTTGGTGGTCTGGTGGTCGTCCACCGCGGCCGGGAACGGCACGAACAGCGCGGCCGCGCCGACGGCGGCGATCTCGGTCACGGTGCTCGCTCCGCTGCGGCAGACGATCAGGTCGGCCTCGGCAAAAGCCTGGGCGGTGTCGTCGATGAAGGGCGTGAGTTCGGCCTGGATGCCGGCGGCGATGTAGTTGGCGCGCAGCGCGTCGATCTGCTTCTCGCCGCTCTGGTGCGTGACCTGCGGCTGCTGCGCCTTGGGCAGCAGCGCGAGCGCCTGCGGCACCACGTCGTTGAGCGCCTTCGCGCCCAGGCTGCCGCCCACCACCAGCAGGCGCAGCGGGCCGCTGCGACCCGCAAAGCGCTCGGCCGGTGCGGCCTGGCGCAGGAACGGGGTGCGCAGGGGGTTGCCCACCCACTGCGCCTTCTTGAACACGTTCGGGAAGGCGGTGAACACGCGGTCGGCGACACCGGCCAGCACCCGGTTGGCCATGCCAGCGACCGAGTTCTGCTCGTGCAGCACCAGCGGCTTGCCGGCGAGCACGCCCATCATGCCGCCGGGGAAGCTGATGTAGCCCCCCAGGCCCACGACCACGTCGGGCTTGACGCGGCGCACCACCTGCAGCGACTGCCAGAAGGCCCGCAGCAGGCGCAGCGGCAGCAGCGCGATCGTGACCAGGCCCTTGCCGCGCACGCCACCGAAATCGATGGTCTCCAGCGTGAAGCCGCGCGGCGGCACGAGCCGGCTTTCCATGCTGCCGGGCGCGCCCAGCCAATGCACGCGCCAGCCGCGCTCGCGCAAGGCCTCGGCCACGGCCAGGCCGGGGAAGATGTGGCCGCCGGTGCCGCCGGCCATGATCAGGGCGCAGGGGGCCGTCACGCGCGCCCTCCCTTCATCATCTGGCGGTTCTCGTAGTCCACGCGCAGCACAAGCGCGATGGCCACGAGGTTGAGCAGGATGGCCGAGCCGCCGTAGCTCATGAGCGGCAGCGTCAGGCCCTTGGTGGGCAGCGCCCCCAGGTTCACGCCGATGTTGATGAAAGCCTGGAAGCCCATCCACAGGCCCACGCCCTGCGCCACCAGGCCGGCGAAGACCTGGTCGAGCGCGATGGCCTGGCGGCCGATGTGCATGATGCGGCGGGTGAGCCAGAGAAACAGCGCGATCAGCACCACCACGCCGAGCAGACCGAACTCTTCGCCGATCACGGCGAGCAGGAAGTCGGTGTGTGCCTCGGGCAGCCAGTGCAGCTTCTCCACGCTGCCGCCCAGGCCGACGCCGAAGATCTCGCCCCGGCCGAAGGCGATCAGCGAGTGCGAAAGCTGGTAGCCCTTGCCCAGCGCGTGCTCCACGCTCCAGGGGTCGAGGTAGGCGAAAACACGCTGGCGGCGGAACTCGCTGGTCATGACCATGAGCGCGAACGCGCCCACCACCACCAGCGCCATCAGGAAGAACATGCGCGCGTTCACGCCGCCCAGGAACAGGATGCCCATGGCGATCACCACGATCACCATGAAGGCGCCCATGTCGGGCTCGGCCAGCAGCAGCATGCCGACCACGCCCACGGCCACCGCCATTGGCGCCACGGCGTGGAAGAAGCGCTCCTTGACCTCCATCTTGCGCACCATGTAGCTGGCGGCGTAGAGCAGCACGGCCAGCTTGGCCAGTTCGGAGGGCTGGAAGTTCATGATGCCCAGCGAGATCCAGCGCCGCGCGCCGTTCACGCCCCGGCCGATGAAGGGCAGCAGCACCAGCGCGAGCAGCACCAGCGCAACCGCGAACAGCCAGGGCGCCATCTTTTCCCATGAGCGCAGCGGGAGCTGGAAGGCCACCATGGCCGCGATCACGCCGATCACCATGGAGATGCCATGCCGCAGCACGAAGTGGGTGTGCGCGTAGTTCTGGAAGCGCGGGTTGTCCGGCAGCGCGATGGAGGCCGAGTACACCATCACCAGGCCCCAGGCGAGCAGAGCCACCACCACCCACAGCAGGGGCTGGTCGAAACCGAGTTCGCGCACCGCCACGTTGCGCGTGCCGGCATAGGTGCGGTTGGACAGGCGCACCGGCAGGTCGTCGCGCGAGGAGCCCCCGGCGAGCGCGCCTGCCAGGTCGCGCCCCGGAAAGCGCGGCAGCAGACCGGTCAGGGCAGCGCGCACGCGCTGGCCCCAGGGTGCGCTGTTGGCTTTCGCGGCGGCGACGGTCTTCTTCTTCACAGGCCCCCCTCCAGGCTCAGGCCCTGCTCGGCGGCCAGGGCATGCACCGCGTCCACGAACACGCGGGCGCGGTGCATGTAGTTGTCGAACATGTCCAGGCTGGCGCAGGCAGGCGACATCAGCACCGCATCGCCCGGGCGGGCCTGCTGCGCGCAGAGCGCGACGGCTTCGGGCAGCGTGGCGCTGTCGAGCTGCGGCACATTCGCCTGCGCCAGCGCTGCGCCCACGGCCTCGCGGATGCGAGCGGCGTCGCGGCCGATGTAGACCACGGCGCGCGCAAAACGCGCCAGCGGTTCGGCCAGCGGCGTGAAGTCCTGCCCCTTGCCGTCGCCACCCAGGATGACGACCAGCCGGCGCTCGACGCCGAGGCCGCTCACGGCCGCCAGCGTGGCGCCCACGTTGGTGCCCTTGCTGTCGTCGAAGTACTCGACCTCGTCGATGATGGCCACCGGCTCCACGCGGTGCGGCTCGCCGCGGTACTCGCGCAGGCCGTGCAGCATGGGGCCCAGCGCGGCACCGGTGGAACTGGCCAGCGCGAGCGCGGCCAGGGCGTTGGCCGCGTTGTGGCGGCCGCGGATGCGCAGGGCGTCCACGGGCATGAGGCGCTGGAAGTAGGTCTCTTCGTCTTCTTCGGCGCCGCGTCCGCGCTTGCGCGTTTCGTCCAGCGCCAGGGCCCGCACCAGCCAGGTCATGCCGTTGACGGTTTCGATGCCCCAGTCGCCCGCGCGGGTGGGGGCGTCCAGGCCGAAGCTGGCCCAGGGGCGTGCACTCTGCTGGCGGTTGCGGTTGCCCACCTTCACGGTCACCAGGCCGGGCTGCATGCCCATCACCAGCGGATCGTCGCGGTTGAGCAGCATGAGCGCCTGCGCACCGAACACCGCCTTCTTGGCCAGGGCGTAGGCGGCCATGCTGCCGTGCCAGTCCAGGTGGTCTTCAGTGAGGTTGAGCACGGTGGCCGCGGTGGGCACGCTGTCCCAATCGCCACCGGCGGTGCCGTCGAGCTGGAAGCTGGAGAGCTCCAGCACCCAGGCCTGGGGCAGGTGCGCGGGTTGCGGCGGCTCCACGGGGGGCGGCACGAGCTGCGTCGGCCCATCGTCCTCGGCCTCGTCGCTCGCGGGCGTTTCGATCGCTTCAACCTCCTCGGCCACGGGGTCGGCCTCGGCGTCGCCCTCGACCGCGGGGGCCTCATCGACGACCACGGGGGGTGCCTGGACGGCGTTGGCCGCCTGGGCCTCGGCTTCGGCCTGCGCCTGTGCGGCTTCGGCCGCCGCACGTTCGTCGTCGGCCGCCTGCGCCACAGCCTCGGTGTCGAGCGCGGCGGACAGCACGTCCAGCAGCGCCGGGCCGATGTTGCCGGCCACGGCGACATTCAGGCCGGCGCGCTGCAGCAACAAACCGGTGAGCGAGGTCACGGTGGTCTTGCCGTTGGTGCCGGTGATGGCCAGCACCTTGGGCTTGTAGGGGAGGCGCTCGCGCTGCGACAGCTCGCGCAGGGCGCGGGCGAACAGGTCGAGCTCGCCGACCACGGCCACGTTGCGCTCTTTCGCCCAGCCGAACACACCCTGCAGCACCTCGGGCGCCAGGCCCGGGCTGCGCGCGATCAGGTTCCACTCGGCGCGCGCCAGCAGCGCGTCGTCGAACGGGCCGGCCACGAAACTCGCGTCCGGGCACTCGGCGCGCAGCACCGCCAGCTGCGGCGGCGTCTCGCGCGTGTCGGCCACGGTCACGCGCGCGCCCTGGCGGCTGCACCAGCGTGCCATGGCCAGGCCGGAAGCGCCCAGACCGAGGATGAGGACGGCCTGTTCGTTCATCGCAGCTTGAGCGTGGACAGCCCCACGAGGCACAACAACATGGTGATGATCCAGAAGCGCACGACGACCTGCGTCTCCTTCCAGCCCTTTTTCTCGAAGTGGTGGTGCAGCGGCGCCATCTGGAACAGGCGACGGCCCGTGCCGTAGCGCCGTTTGGTGTACTTGAACCAGGTCACCTGCAGCATCACCGACAGCGCCTCGACCACGAAGATGCCGCCCATGATGGCCAGCACGATTTCCTGGCGCACGATGACCGCGACGGTGCCCAGCGCGCCGCCCAGCGCGAGCGCGCCCACGTCGCCCATGAAGACCTGGGCCGGGTGGGTGTTGAACCACAGAAAGGCCAGGCCCGCACCGGCCATGGCGGCGCAGAAGATCAGCAGCTCGCCCGCGCCGGGGATGTGCGGCAGCAACAGGTAGCGCGCGAACACCGAGTTGCCGGTGACGTAGGCGAACACGCCCAGCGCCGATCCGACCATGACCACCGGCATGATGGCCAGGCCGTCGAGGCCGTCGGTGAGGTTGACGGCGTTGCTCGATCCGACGATGACCAGGTAGGTCATGATCACGAAGCCGAACACGCCCAGCGGGTAGCTGATTTCCTTGAAGAAGGGCACCAGCAGGCCGGCTTGCGGCGGCATGTCCAGCGTGAAGCCGGAGCGCACCCAGGCCACGAACAACTCGAACACGCGCTCATTGCTGGTGCCGGACACGGCAAACACCAGGTAGAAGGCGGCCACCAGGCCGATCACCGACTGCCAGAAGTATTTTTCGCGCGAGCGCATGCCCTCGGGGTCCTTGTGGACCACCTTGCGCCAGTCGTCCACCCAGCCGATGGCACCGAAGCCCAGGGTGACCATCAGCACGATCCACACGAAGCGGTTGGTGAGGTCGAACCACAGCAGCGTGGACAGCGCGATCGAGAACAGGATGAGCACGCCCCCCATGGTGGGCGTGCCGCCCTTGCTCAGGTGGGTCTGCATGGCGTATTCGCGGATCGGCTGGCCGATCTTGAGCGCCGCCAGGCGCCGGATGAAGTACGGGCCGGCCACCAGGCCGACCAGCAGCGCGGTCATGGCCGCCATCACGGCGCGGAAAGTGAGGTACTGGAACACCCGCAGGGAACCGAATTCGGGTGACAGGCCTTGCAGCCAGAGGGCCAGGCTAGGCAGCATGGGCGTTGTCCTTCTTGTCTCTTGTTTGAGCGGGGTCGAGCGCCTGCAGCGCCTGCACCACGCGTTCCATGCGCATGAAGCGCGAGCCCTTGACGAGCACGCTGCGGTACACCGGCCGGTCGTCGGTCACGGCGGCGCACACGGCGCCGGCCATGGCGGGCACCTCGACCCAGTGGATGACGCTGGGCAAAGGCGCACTGGCCTGGCGCATCCAGTCGCCGGCGACGTGCACGGCCTCGATGCCGCGCGCCAGGGCATGGCGCAGCACCTCGTCGTGGAAAGCCAGACCCTGCTCGCCGACTTCGCCCATGTCGCCCAGCACCAGCAGGCGCGGCGCGGGCAGTTCGGCCAGCACGTCGATGGCGGCGCGCACCGAGTCGGGGTTGGCGTTGTAGGTGTCGTCGATCAGGGTGACGTGGCGGTCGTTCACGCGCAGCGCGAGCGCGCGCGAGCGCCCACCCACCGGCTCGAACGCGTCCAGACCACGCACCACCGCATCCAGCGGCACACCGGCGGCCAGCGCACAGGCGGTGGCCGCCAGGGCGTTGCGCACGTTGTGGCGGCCGGCGATGCGCAGGCGCACCGTGGCTTCGCCCAGCGGAGAGACAAAGCTCAACGCCCAGGCGCCTTCGGCCCACTCGGTCTTGAGCGCCTTCACATCGGCGGACCCATCGCGGTCGCTGAAGGTGATGACGCGCCGCGCCCCGGCGAACTCGCGCCACAGCGGGGTGTAGGTGTCGTCGGACGGGAACACGGCCACGCCGTCGGCGCCCAGCGCCTGGATGACCTGCCCGTTCTCGCGCGCCACAGCCTCCACCGTGGCCATGAATTCCAGGTGTTCGCGCTGCGCGTTGTTGACCAGCGCCACCGTGGGCAGCGCCAGCGCGGCGAGCTCGGCGATCTCGCCCGGGTGGTTCATGCCCAGCTCCACCACCGAGAGGCGGTGCGCGGCGGTGAGGCGCAGCAGCGTGAGCGGCACGCCGATGTCGTTGTTGAAGTTACCCTGTGTGGCGTGCGCCGCTTCGCCCGCGGCGGCGCGCAGGATGGCGGCGATCATCTGCGTGACCGTGGTCTTGCCGTTGCTGCCGGTCACGGCGATCAGCGGCAGGTCGAACTGGCTGCGCCAGCGGCGCGACAGCTCACCCAGCGCGCGCCGGGTGTCGGGCACTTCCACACCGGGCAAGCCGGCCTCGGCCAGGCCCTGGTGAGCGATGGCGGCGAGTGCGCCCTGCCCCGCCGCCTGCGGCAGGAAGTCGTGCGCGTCGAAGCGCTCGCCCTTCAAGGCCACGAACAGGTCGCCGGGCTGCAGGGTGCGGGTGTCGGTGTGCACGCGGGTGAACGGCAGCTCGGGCTGGCCAACCACGCGGGCGCCGTCGAGCTGCGACAGGAGCTGACCGAGGGTCTTCATGCGGGAGCCCCCTGACCACGGCGCTGCGCCAGCGCGGCGCGCGCGTGCAGCAGATCGGAAAACGGTTTCTTCACACCCTTCACGTCCTGGTAATCCTCGTGGCCCTTGCCGGCGATCAGCACCACGTCGCCCGCGACAGCCAGGGCGATGGCCTGGGCACGGTCGGGTTCGACCAGCGCGGCATCGGGCGATGCGAGGCCGGCCACCATCTGGCGCAGGATGGCCAGCGGGTCCTCGCTGCGCGGGTTGTCGCTGGTGAGCACCGGGCGCTGCGCCTCGCGTTCGGCAGCGGCCGCCATCAGCGGGCGCTTGCCGGCGTCGCGGTCGCCGCCGCAGCCCACCACCACCCAGAGCGCGCCGCCGCGCTGGCGAGCCAGCGGCTGCAAGGCCTGCAAGGCCTTTTCAAGGGCGTCGGGCGTGTGCGCGTAGTCCACCAGCACCAGCGGCTGGTCGGACACACCGGCGGCGGCCTGTTCCATGCGGCCGGGCACCGGCGTGAGCGCGGCGCAGGCCTGGACGGCGTCGGCCAGGGCCACGCCGAGCGCGCGCGCGCTGGCGAGCACGCACAACAGGTTGGACACGTTGTAGCGGCCCACCAGCGGCAGGCTCAGCGCGTGCTGGGCCAGGGTGCGGCCCCGTGCGTCGCGTTCGCCCACCTGCAGCGCCATGCCGCTGTGGGTGAAGCTCAGGTCCTGCGCGAACAGGCGCGCGCGCCCGTGGTGGCCGGCCTCGATGGCCACGGTCCAGAGGTCCAGCCCCCGCTGGGCCAGCGTGGCGGCCAGATCCGCGCCGCGCGCGTCGTCGATGTTGACCACCGCGCTGGCCAGGCCCGGCCAGTCGAACAGCTCGGCCTTGGCGGTCCAGTAGGCCTCCATGCTGCCGTGGAAGTCGAGGTGGTCCTGCGTGAAATTGGTGAACACGGCGACGCGCAACTGCGTGGCGTTGAGCCGGCCTTCGACGATGCCGATGGACGAGGCCTCGACGGCACAGGCCTTGAGGCCGCTGTCGACGAAGCGGCGCAATTCGGCCTGCAGCATGACCGGGTCGGGCGTGGTCAGGCCGGTGGCCACCAGCGGGCTGTCCGCCTGACCGGGCCGGGGCGGGCGCCCCATGCCCAGCGTGCCGACCACGGCGCACGGCATGGCGCAGAAGGACAGCAGCTGCGCCGTCCACCACGCGGTGGAGGTCTTGCCGTTGGTGCCGGTGATGGCCACCATGTCAAGGGCGGCGCTCGGCGTGCCGTGGAAGGCGCCGGCGATCGCGCCGGCCGAAGCCTTGAGGCCCGGCACCGCCACCACGCGCTCGTCGTCGAAACCGTAGGCCTGCGCCCCGTCCTGCTCCACCAGCGCCGCGACGGCGCCGGCCTGGAGCGCACCCGCCACGAAGCGGCGCCCGTCGGTGGCCGCGCCCGGCCAGGCCACGAAGGCATCGCCCGCGCCCACGCGGCGGCTGTCGCAGTGCAGGGCACGCACGCCGCGCTCGCGCAGCCAGTCGGCCACGGCCTGGGGCTGGTGGATCGTGCGCATCAGAACGACTCCTCCACCACCTGGGTGACGATCTGCGGCTTCACGTTCATGTCGGGCTGCACGCCGAGGATGCGCAGGGTCTGCTGCACGGTCTCGCTGAACACCGGTGCGGCCACCAGGCCGCCGAAGTACTGCCCGTTGCTGGGCTCGTCGATCATCACCGCGACCACGATGCGCGGCGCCTCCACGGGCGCCAGGCCCACGAACCAGCTGCGGTATTTCTTGTCGGCGTAGCCCTTGCCTTCCTGCTTGTGCGCGGTGCCGCTCTTGCCGCCCACCGAGTAACCCATGGTCTGCGCGCGCGAACCGGTGCCACCCGGGCCGGCGGCCAGGCCAAGCATCTGGCGCACGGCCACTGCGTTCTTGGTGCTGAACACGCGCACACCGGCGGTCTGGGTGTCGGACTTCTGCAGGGTCAGGGGAATCAGCTCGCCGTCGCGCGCGAAGATGGTGTAGGCCTGGGCCAGCTGGAACAGCGAGGCCGACAGGCCGTAGCCGTAGCTCATGGTGGCCTGCTCGATCGGGCGCCACGTCTTGTAAGGCCGCAGCCGGCCGGTGACCGCGCCGGGGAACGGGACCTGCGGCTTCTGGCCGAAGCCGGCCTGCGCGTAGGTCTCCCACATTTCGCGCGGGCTCATCTGCATGGCCATCTTGACCGTGCCCACGTTGCTCGACTTCTGGATCACCTGCGACACGGTGAGCACGTCGTTCGGGTGCGAGTCGCTGATCGTCGAGCCGCCGATGGTGATGCGGCCGGGCGCGGTGTGGATCGGGGTGTTGGGCGTGACCAGGCCCTTCTCCAGCGCCAGCGCGGCGATGAACGGCTTCATGGTCGAACCGGGCTCGAAGCTGTCGGTGAGCACGCGGTTGCGCAGCTGCTCGCCCGTGAGGTTCTGGCGCCGGTTGGGGTTGTAGCTGGGGTAGTTGGCCAGGGCCAGCACCTCGCCCGAGACCGTGTCGAGCACGATCACGCTGCCCGCGTGCGCCTTGTGCGCGAGCACCGCGTCCTTGAGCTTCTGGTAGGCGAAGTACTGCACCTTGCTGTCGATGGACAGCTGCAGGTCGGGCCCGTCCACCGGCGGCACCACGTCGCGCACGTCCTCGACCACACGGCCCAGACGGTCCTTGATCACGCGGCGCGAGCCGCTGCGACCAGCCAGCTGCTGGTTGAACGCGAGTTCCACGCCTTCCTGGCCGATGTCTTCCACGTTGGTGAAACCCACCACGTGCGCCGCCGCCTCGCCCTCGGGGTACTGGCGCTTGTACTCGCGGCGCTGGTAGATGCCCTTGATGCCGAGCGCCGCGATCTCCTTGGCCACCGGCTCGTCCACCTGGCGCTTGACCCAGACGAAGGTCTTGTCGTCGTCGGCCAGGCGCTTGCGCAGGTCGGTCAGCGGCATCTCCAGCAGCTTGGCGAGCTGGCGCAGCTTGGGGTCGGCGCGGTCCACGTCTTCGGGAATCGCCCAGATGCTTTGCGCGACCACGCTGGACGCGAGGATCAGGCCGTTGCGGTCGAGCACGCGGCCGCGGTTGGCCGGCAGCTCCAGCGTGCGCGCGAAGCGCACCTCGCCCTGGCGCTGGAAGAAGTCGTTGCCGAACACCTGCACATACGCGGCGCGGCCCGCCAGGCCGGCAAAGGCCACGGCCAGCGCGGCCACGATGAACTTGCTGCGCCACACCGGGGTGCGGCTGGCCAGCAGGGGGCTCGCGGAATAGTTGATGCTGCGGCCCATGGTCAACGCTCCGGCGTGGGGTTGGCGCTCGCCGGCTGCGACGGCTCGAACACGGTGACGTACTGCGTGATGCCGGGCGTGACCGGTCGCATCTGCAGCTGGCGCGAAGCCAGCAGTTGCACACGCGCCGGCGTGGCCTGCGCGCGCTTCTGCACCTGCAGCTGCTCGTGCTCGGATTCGAGCTTGCGCGTCTGCGCCTGCGAACGGTCCAGCGCGGTGTAGAGCCGGCGCGACTCGTACTGGGTGTGGACCAGGTAGAAGGCGCTGGCGATCACGGCGGCCAGCAGCACGAGGTTCAGGCGGATCATGCCGGCGCCTCCGTGCGCTCGGCCACGCGCATGACGGCGCTGCGCGAGCGCGGGTTGCCCTTGACCTCTTCGTCCGAGGGCATCACGCGCTTGAGGCCGGTCAGGGCCATGGGCGCGGGTTCGGCGAACGGCACGCGGCGGTCCACCACGGCACGCGAATGGCGCGCCATGAACTGCTTGACCATGCGGTCTTCGAGCGAATGGAAGCTGATCACCACCAGTTTTCCTCCGGGACGCAACACCTGCAGGCTCGCCTCTAGCGCTTGTTGCAGCTCTTCAAGCTCGGCGTTGATGAAAATCCGAAAAGCCTGAAATGTGCGCGTTGCAGGGTCCTTGCCCGGCTCGCGGGTTTTGACCGCGCCAGCCACGACTTCGGCCAGCTCGCTGGTGGTTCGAAAAGGGCCCCGTTCCTGTCGGCGACGATCAATCGCCTTTGCAATCGATTGAGCAAACCGTTCTTCGCCATAGTCACGAATGACCTCCGACAGGGTTGAGACCTCGGCCGTCTCCAGCCACTGAGCCACGCTCTGGCCGCGCGTGGTGTCCATGCGCATGTCCAAAGGTCCGTCGTGGCGAAAAGAAAAACCCCGTTCGGGGTCGTCGATCTGCGGGGAGCTCACGCCCAGGTCCATCAGCAGGCCGTCCGCACTCGCGGCACCCAGCTCGCCCAGATGGCAGAAACCCTCGTGCCGGATGGAAAAACGGCCATCGCTGGCCGCCAGTTCCTTTGCCGCCTGCACCGCCTGCGGATCTTTGTCGAAGACGGTCAGCCGCCCCTTGCGGGACAACTGCTCGAGGATCAGACGGGAGTGCCCGCCGCGCCCGAAGGTGGCGTCGACGTAGTGGCCGTCCGGGTTGATGTCGAGGGCTTGCACAGCCTCGTTCAACAGGACGGTTTGATGGTTCCATGCGCTTTGCACCATCGCCCTTAGAAAGAGAAGTCCTTGAAGACATCGGGCATTTCAGCCTTCATGGCCTCGGCTTCCTGCGCTGCATAGACCTGCGCGTCCCACAGCTCGAAGTAGGCGCCCATGCCCAGCAGCACCACGTCCTTGCTGATGCCGGCACCGGCGCGCAGCTCGGGCGAGACCAGCACGCGGCCGGAGGCGTCCATGTCCACGTCCATCGCGTTGCCCAGAAAGATGCGTTTCCACCATTGCGCCTGCATCGGCAGGGCGGCAATTCGCTCGCGGAACTGTTCCCAGGCGCTGCGCGGGAATACCATCAGACAACCGTGGGGGTGCTTGGTGATGGTGAGTGCCGCGCCCAGGGCGTCCCGGTGCCGGGTCGGCATGGACAGCCGACCCTTCACATCGAGACTTAGAGAGGAAGCACCCTGGAACACCGCGTTTAGCCTTTAGAAGACACTTTTCACCACTTAATTGCACTTTTTTCCACTTTATCAGGAAATACCCTGCGCGCAAGGCGCCGGCTACAGATTTTTTCAATGAAATCAACCACTTAGGAAGCATTTAGAAGCTTTATTGCGGTCAAAAACACATTAAAAGCAAGCACTTACAACAGCTACCGCAAGTGAAGCTTCAAAACCCTGTTACATGCAGGGCTGTATGAATGATCAGGTGAGTGGAAAAGTGCGGCGCGGCGCCTGCGACTCGGGGTGCGGGCGGGCCGATCAGGGCGCCCGGCGAGAAGCCGGGGCCCTGACAGACTTCAGAGGATGTAGCGCGAGAGGTCTTCGTTGCGGCTGAGCTCGCCCAGGCGGGCGTCCACATAGGCCGCATCGATGGCGATGGTCTGGCCCTGCAGGCGCGTGGCGTCGAAGCTCACTTCGTCCAGCAGGTGCTCCATCACGGTGGAGAGGCGCCGCGCACCGATGTTCTCGGTGCGCTCGTTCACGTCGAAGGCAATCTGCGCGAGGCGGCGGATGCCGTCGGGCGCAAAGTCCAGCGTCACGCCTTCGGTGGCCAGCAGTTCCTGGTACTGCTTCACGAGCGAGGCGTGGGTCTGCGTGAGGATGGCCTCGAAATCTTCCACCGACAGCGACTGCAACTCGACGCGGATCGGGAAGCGGCCCTGCAACTCGGGGATCAGGTCGCTCGGGCGCGCGAGATGGAACGCCCCGCTCGCGATGAAGAGGATGTGGTCGGTCTTGACCACGCCGTACTTGGTGGACACCGTGGTGCCCTCCACCAGCGGCAGCAGGTCGCGCTGCACGCCCTGGCGCGACACCTCGGCCCCGCCCGCGTCGCTGCGCGAAGTGACCTTGTCGATCTCGTCGATGAACACGATGCCGTTCTGCTCGGCGCTGTGCAGCGCGCGGGTCTTGATCTCTTCCTCGTTGACCAGCTTGGCCGCCTCTTCGTCGATCAGCAGCTTCATGGCCTCGGCGATCTTGAGCTTGCGCGTCTGGCGCTTGCCGGCCCCCATCTGGCTGAACATGCCGCGCAACTGCTCGGCCATTTCTTCCATGCCGGCCGGGCCCATGATCTCCATCGACGGCCGGGCCTCGGCCAGATCGATCTCGATGTCGCGGTCGTCGAGCTGGCCTTCGCGCAGCTTCTTGCGGAAGTTCTGGCGCGCGGTGCCTTCCGGCGTGGCCACGGCAGACGGCTCGCCCGCCATGCCGCGCGGCGGCGGAATCAGCACGTCCAGGATGCGGTCCTCGGCCGCGTCCTCGGCGCGCACGCGCTGCTTGCGCATCTCGACCTCGCGCGTCTGCTTGACCGCGATCTCGGCCAGGTCGCGGATGATGCTGTCCACGTCCTTGCCGACATAGCCCACCTCGGTGAACTTGGTGGCCTCGACCTTGATGAAGGGCGCGTCGGCCAGGCGGGCCAGGCGGCGTGCGATCTCGGTCTTGCCCACACCGGTGGGGCCGATCATCAGGATGTTCTTGGGCGTGATCTCGGGCCGCAGCTTTTCATCGACCTGCTGGCGGCGCCAGCGGTTGCGCAGGGCGATGGCCACGGCGCGCTTGGCGCCCTTCTGGCCGATGATGAAACGGTCGAGCTCGGAAACGATCTCTTGCGGGGTCATGGAGGACATCAGAGCACCTCCACGGTGTGGTTCATGTTGGTGTAGATGCAGAGCTCCCCCGCGATCGCGAGCGATTTGCGCACCACCTCTTCGGCGCTGAGGTCGGTGTGGTCGATCAGGGCCTTGGCCGCGGCCTGCGCATACGCGCCCCCGGAGCCGATGGCCACGATGCCGTGCTCGGGTTCGAGCACGTCGCCGTTGCCGGTGATGATCAGCGCGGCGCTGCGGTCGGCCACGGCGAGCATGGCCTCCAGACGGCGCAGCACGCGGTCGGTGCGCCAGTCGCGCGTGAGTTCGATGGCCGCGCGCACCAGGTGGCCCTGGTGTTTCTCGAGCTTGGCCTCGAAGCGCTCGAACAGGGTGAAGGCATCGGCGGTGGCGCCGGCAAAGCCCGCGAGCACCTGGTCGCGGTAGAGCTTGCGCACCTTGCGGGCCGTGCCCTTGACGACGATGTGGCCGAGCGTGACCTGGCCGTCACCGCCGATGGCGACTTGCACGCCCTGGGGTGTCTCGCGCCGCACGCAGACGATGGTGGTTCCGTGAAATGATTCCATGGCGCTTCAGATGAGGGCAGGCTGTGCGATTGCAACGGCGACGGGCGCCCGTTTGTGCAACAGAATATGCCGAAACGATGGCCGGCAACGGCCGCGCTCAGTCGATGCGAACGACCACCTTGGCGTACTCGGTGATGCCGATCACGTGGAAGAACGCCGACACCAGCCGGTGCGCGTCCACGAACTGCACCACACGCCCTTCGGCATGGTGGTTCGACACCCAGTTGAGCAAGGTGCCCGCGGCCGAGAAATCGACCCGGATCAGGTTGCGGCAGGAAATGATGAGCACGTCGGCGCCCTTGAGCTTGCGCTCCAGCGCTTCGAGCGTGGCCTGGGGATCGCCCCGGATCTCGCCCGACAGCTCGACCAGCCCCAGCTGGCTGAAGTCGCCGGCCTCGCTGTCGAGCACCGATTCGCTGTGCGGGAAACCCGACGCGACCTGCTCCAGCACCGACTCGCCCAGCACCGACTGACCGGCCTCGCCGGGCCGTTCCGCCGATTGCGACGAGTAGTAGCAGCGCGGCTTCTCCCAACCGGGCGGCGACACCTCGTAGGTCACGCAGAAGTCGAGCGCGGTGAGCTCGAATTCGTCCGGCCGGTTCATGACGCGCAGGACCGCCATGCGCAGTTCCCACCAGAGCTGCTCCACGTCCCGGCGACCCGATGGCGTCTGGCTCTTGAGCAGGTCCCGGAACGGCGAAGAGCCCTGGAAACGCAGCTCCACTTCCTGGTCGCCCCACAGGGTGAAGATGCCCAGCAGCGCGCGCGCCGCCTTGAGATCCATGCTCTCCAGCGGCGTCCAGTCGAGCACCCAGGGCTGCGCCGCGCGCAGCAGCACGTTCTGCAGGGTACCCACCGCGTGCGCATCGAGCTCCGGCTCGCTCACCCACACCGCCCGGTTGTGGCCGGTGGAGGGCACGTACACCTTGCCGGTCATGCCGGCAACCGTCTCGGGCATGTCGTACCACTGCGGCGCAGAACGGCTGAAACGGTTGACGAAATCCACCGCACGGCTCTCGAAGGCCGCGAGCTGCCCTGTGGCACGGTACAGGTCGAACAGGGCCAGCCAGTCTTCCTGTTGATCGGCCTTGGCACCGCCTTCGCCCAGCACGTCCAGCAGGCCTTG
This sequence comes from Hydrogenophaga sp. GW456-12-10-14-TSB4, assembly GCF_059424305.1. Lineage (NCBI taxonomy): Bacteria > Pseudomonadati > Pseudomonadota > Betaproteobacteria > Burkholderiales > Comamonadaceae > Hydrogenophaga > Hydrogenophaga sp. GW456-12-10-14-TSB4. The sequence continues at coordinate 67,701 of NZ_JBWKZH010000031.1, forward strand.
CTCCGCGCCGGCGTCGTCGCCGTTGGCGAAGCGGATCGCGGCCTCTTCCACCTCGGGGTCCTGGGCGATCTCCTGCACGTCCAGGGCGTAGAAATGCGAAGCCGAGAACTCCTGGCCGGCACCGCGGCGCTCATTGGAGGCCGTGGGCGCCACCAGCCCGGTGCGCGCCGGCGGCGATGGCGGCGGGGCCACGGGCGCCGTCTCGCGCTCGCGCGCCGGGCTCCAGCCCTGGCGCAGCGCGGCGGGCGCGGACGCGGACCCCGGAATATTCAGGGACGGCACATCCAGCGACTGCACCGTCGCGGGCGCGGTGGCGGTCGGGTTGGGCAAGGGGCCGGGCTCGGTCTCGTCGTACTGCGCCTTGCGCTGGCGGACCGTGGACTCCGGCACGCTCGGTGCCAGGGGCACCTGCCGGGACTTGGCGCCCAGGTTGCCGGGGCCGTGGGTGCCCGTGTTCAGGCCGGAGCCGGTGCTGACCAGGGAATCGGGGCCCTTGGTCTTCCACCATTGCATCGACATCTGGGCTTCGATCTCGTCGATCTTCTTCAGGGTCTCGGCCCGATCGTCCGGTTTGGATGGCAGGCTGCTCTGGAAGAACGAGGGACGCATGCCGGGCCCTTCGGCCCCGGTGCCTTCGCGGCTGCGGATCTTGCGCAGCATGTCGAACTCGCGCTTGCGCACGAAGTCGTTGCGCCGCTTGCGCTCGATCATTTCCTTGAGCGCGGCCTTGCTGTACTCGCTCTCGCGATCGGCCGTCCGGGTGTCCAGGTCCGACCAGCTGGTGGTCGGATGGCGCACGAACTTCACCACCTTGGACAGGAAGCCGCCGCTGGAGTCGTCCTTGGACATGAGATCGGTGCAGAAAGTGAAACGGAAACGGAGACGGGCGCCGAGGGACTCAGTCCCCGAACATCTTCTGCTTGAGCTCCCGGCGCTGCTGGGCTTCGAGCGAGAGGCTGGCCGTGGGCCGGGCCATCAGGCGGCCGACACCGATGGGCTCACCGGTTTCCTCGCAGTAACCGTAGTCACCCGAGTCGATGCGGGCGATCGCCTGCTCGATCTTCTTGAGCAGCTTGCGCTCCCGGTCGCGGGTGCGCAGTTCCAGCGCATGCTCTTCCTCGATCGTGGCGCGGTCGGCCGGATCGGGCACGACCACGGTGTCTTCGCGCAGGTGCTCGGTGGTTTCGCCCGCGTTGGCCAGCATGTCGGCCTTGAGCTGGGACAGCTTGCGGCGGAAGTAGGCCAGCTGCAAGTCGCTCATGTACTCGCTGTCGGGCATGGCCTGCACGTCCAGATCGGTGAGTTGATCGACCGGCAGGGTCTTCCAGTTGTTGGCCCGCTTGGGGTCTTTCTGGATGGAGGATGGGACGGGAGGAGTCATGACGGCACGTTGATTCATATGGGAGAAAGTCGCTTTGGCAGCGTCTGGGGCGTGGGTGGGGACCACGGCCGCCTGCGTCATCTGCTCCATCATGACCTTCTTGGCCGCCCGTTTGCCCAGGGGGCGAGGGGTGGGCTCC
>NZ_JBWKZH010000032.1:0-67880 GCF_059424305.1 Hydrogenophaga sp. GW456-12-10-14-TSB4
CCCCCTCGCCGCCGTGCGGCCCGCCGCGACCGTGCTGCTGCTGCGCGACAGCACCGACCCGGCCCGCCCCGGCATCGAGGTGCTGATGACCCGCCGCTCCATGACGGCCAGCTTTGCACCCGGGGCCTACGTGTTCCCGGGCGGCGGCATCGATGCCGCCGACGCCCAGGCCCACGGCATTTCAACGCGCCGCCCCACGCAGAGCGACCTGCACCTCACGCAGGCGATCGCCGCCATCCGCGAGAGCTTCGAGGAACTCGGCGTGCTGCTCGCGCACCGGGCCGACGGCGCGCCGGTGGACGACGGCGACATCGCCACGCTGGACCGCAACGCCCCGTTCGCCGCGCAGTGCCAGGCCCGGGGCCTGACGCTGGATGGCGCAGGCGTGTTCGTGCTCGCGCACTGGATCACCGACCGCGACCTGCCGCGGCGCTTCGACGTGCCCTTCCTCGTGGCCCGCATGCCCGCTGGCCAGCAGCCGGTGGCCGACGAGGCCGAACAGTTCGAGCCGTGCTGGGTGCGCCCGGCCGACGCGCTGGAGCGCCACAAGGCCGGCAGCTTCTTCATCATCTTCCCGACCATCCGCACGCTGGAACGCCTGCAAACCTACGCCTCCGTGCAGGCCGTGCTGGACGCCTGCGCCCGCAACGACGAGCCGCTGTGGACGAGCTGCCCACGCGCCGGCCTGGTGCGGGGCGCCGAAGAGCGCTACATGGAACACGAATCCCCGTTCGGCGAGCTCGCGATGGTGTGCCCCGACGGACAGATGGTGCACAGCCTGGACTGGCAGAACGAACAGCCGGTGTCCTTGCTGAAGAACGTGCAGCGCCTCACCGCGCCCAACCCCGGCTTCATGACCGGCCCGGGCACCAACAGCTACATCGTGGGCGACCCGGCCAGCGGCCACATCGTGATCGACCCGGGCCCGGACGAGCCGGCCCACATCGAGCGCCTGTGGCGCGCGGCGGGCGGGCGCATCCAGGCCATCGTCTGCACCCACTCGCACCCCGACCACTCGCCCGGCGCGCCGCGCCTGCAGGCGCTGTGCACCGCGGCCGGCCTGGAGAAGCCCCCCATCCTCGGCCTGCCCAGCGCCCCCACCTCGCGCGAAAACAGCCGCTTCACACCCGAGCGCACGCTGGCCGACGGCGAGCAGCTCGTGCTGCTGGGCCAAGCCGGCGACGCCACCGTGTCGCACACGCTGGAGGTGGTGCACACCCCGGGCCACGCGGCCAACCACCTGTGCCTGGCGCTGGTGGAAGACGGCCTGCTGTTCACCGGCGACCACATCCTCAACGGCAGCACCACCGTGATCGACCCGCCCGACGGCAACATGGGCGCCTACCTCGATTCGCTGGACAAGCTGGACGCGCTGTGCGAGCGCCACGGCATCGAGTTCCTGCTGCCCGCGCACGGCTATGTGCTGGGCGACCTGCGGCGCACGGCCGACAACCCCAGCGCCCCGGTGCACGGCGGCGCGCGCGCCGCCATCGCCCACCTCAAGGCCCACCGCCTTGCCCGCGAGGCCAAGGTGGCGCGGGCCATGCAGGCCGTGCCCGAGGGCAGCATGGACGACTGGGTGAAGCTGGCCTACGACGACGTGCCCGACCGCCTGTGGCCGGTGGCCAAGCGCTCGCTGATGGCGCACGTGGAGCGCATCCAGAGCCTGGGCGGTTTCAACCTCTGAAACCTGGGCGCGCCCGGCCTCAGTCCGCCGCGACCCACACGCCGTTGCGGGCCTTGAGCACGAAGCGGGCGCGGTGGTCGTAGCCGTAGTGATCGCCGGCGCTGTACTTCAGCACCCCTTGCGGCACCACGACCTCGCCGGTGTTCTCGATCGCCTTCTTCAAGGCCTGCCGGAACTCCACCGTGCCCGGTTTGGCCTGCTTCAGCGCCACCGGAATCGCCTTGTCGAGCAGCAGCTTGGCGCCCCAGATGTTGGCCGCGAACTGGTTGTAGCTGCCGGCGCCGAACTTCGCTTCGTACAGCTTGACGAAATCGAGCGCGACCGGCTTGGAAGGGTGGCTGTCGGGCAACTGGTCGGCACCCACGGCCGGGCCTGACAGGCCCAGCGTGCCCTCCACGTCCTTGCCGCCCATGCGCAGCAGGTCGGGCGCCACCGCGCTGAAGGTCTGGTAGATGCGGCCCTTGTAGTTGCGGTCCACCAGCGCCTTCTGCGGCATCACCGCGCCGCTGCCCGAGGCCACCACCAGCATCGCGTCGGGATTGGGCGAGAGCACCTTGAGCGCCTGCGCGGTCACCGAGGCGTCGGCGCGGCCGAAGCGCTCCACGCTCACCAGCTTGAGCCCGGCCTCGTTGCCGTAGCGCGTCATCTCGCGCAACCAGGATTCGCCATAGGCGTCCGAGTAGCCCAGGAAGCCGAAGGTCTTCGCCCCGCTCTTCTTCATGTGCTCGATGGTGCCCTGCGCCATCAGCGAAATGCTCTGCGGCAGGCGGTAGGTCCATTGGCCGCGCTCGTCGGGCAGGTCGATCGGGGCCGCCGCGAGCTGCACGGTCTGCGACTCGCTGGCGACCTGGGCGATCGCGATGGCCGGCGGGCTGGCGGTGGAGCCAATGATCAGGTCCACCTTTTCCTCGGTGACCAGGCGGTGCGCGTTGCGCGCGGCGTTGGTCGGGTCGGTGGCGTCGTCGAGCACCACGTAGCGGATCTTCTCGCCGGCGATCTCGGTCGGGAACAGCTGGATGGTGTTGCGCGGCGCGATGCCCAGGGCCGCCGCCGGCCCGGTGATGGAAAAGCTGGCGCCGATCACGATCTCGGCCTGGGCCCCGACGCCGCTCAGGGCCAGGGTGGTGAGCGCGGCCAGGCGCAGGAATGGCTTCATCTTGTGTCTCCTTCGGGTGGTAAATCGATCGGTTCTCAGGCCACGGACTGCAGCGGAATCACGGCCGGGGTGGCGGCGGCCTCCTCGTCGTGCATGCGCTTGATCAGCCAGCGGAACTGGTTGAGCGCCGCGTCGGCCGCGATCGGCTGCATGGGGCTCGGTGGCGTGCGGCGGATCAGGCGCTGCTGCGCCTCGATGATCCGACGGTCCTCCTCGAAGGCCGTGCACAGGCTCTGGTAGATCGACTCGGTGATGGTCGCGTCGTCGAGCCGGAACTTGTGCGCCTGCATGAAGAAGTAGTGCGTGGTGGTGTCGGTCTCCGGCGTCAGCGCCTGGCAGCTGTGGAACTGCAGGGCCCCGGTCATGTCGTCGTCGGGCGTGTCGGCGGGTTTCACGCTGGCGGCCATCAGCAGGACGCCGGGCACCAGGTAGTCGTAGCTGAAGCGCCGGTTGACCTTGCCGGTGAAGCCGCCCAGGCGCGCGTGGTACGGCGCCGGCACGGTGTTGTGCACGTCGCGCGTCACGCGCACGCCGCGCTCCAGCCGTTCGATCACCGGCTTCACCTCGGCGATGTTGGGCGAACCGCCCAGGGTCTTCTCGTGCACGTAGGACAGGTGCGAGAAGTCCAGCAGGTTGTCGGAGATCAGCTGGTAGTCGGCGTCGTAGTGCAGGTAGCCCGGCTTCATGCGCCACTCGGGGTGGTTGAGCGAGTACGCATCGGGGATCAGCGCCTCATCGGCCAGCGCCGGGTCACCCATCCAGATCCACAGCCAGCGCCCACGCTGCACCATGGGGTAGCTCTTCACGCACAGCTTGGGCGGAATGCGCTCCTGGCCCGGGATCTCGGTGCACTGGCCCGTGGCGTCGAACTTCAGGCCGTGGTACATGCAGCGCACGCTGTCGCCCTCGCGCCGCCCCATGTGCAGCGGGGCATGCCGGTGCGGGCACTTGTTGTCCAGCGCCACCGGCGTGCCGTCGGCCAGGCGGTAGATCAGGATGGACTGGTTGAGGATGCCGCGTTCGAGCAGCGTGTCGGCCAGCACCTCGTGGTCCCAGGCCGCGACGTACCAGCAATTCTTGATGAACATGTCTTTGTCTCCGTGCTTGCCGGCGGCATCGTGGGCTGCCGGTCTGGAAACGGAATCTAGGGCGGGTGGCCCGCGCCATCAATACACTATGCCGATACCCACTATCTGCCGGAGCGATGATGGAGTTCGACCTCAACCTGCTGCGCGTGCTGGTCAGCCTGGACGACACCCGCAACGTCACGCGCGCCGCCCAGCAGCTGGGCATGAGCCAGTCCGGCTTCAGCACCGCGCTCAACCGACTGCGCCTGCAGTTCGAGGACACGCTGTTCGTGCGCACCTCCGGCGGCATGGAGCCGACGCCGCGCGCCCGCGAGATGGTGGGCACGGCGCGCGCCGTGCTCGGCCAGGTGCGCACCGGCATCCTGGCCGACCCGCAGTTCGACCCGGCCACCACGCAGACCGAATTCCGCCTGGTCATGGCCGACGTGGCCGAGATCGTGTTCCTGCCCCGTCTGATCCGCCACCTGGCGGTGCATGCGCCGCACGCCTCGGTGCGCTGCTTCCCCCTGCCCACCTCGCAGCTGGAGGCCGCGATGGAAGCGGGCGAGGCCGACCTGGCCATGGGCTACTTCCCCGATCTGAACAAGCAGGTCTTCTTCCACCAGCGGCTGTACATGCACACCTTCGCCTGCGTGATGCGCGCCGACCACCCGCACGCGCAGACCCGCCTGAGCCTGAAGGATTTCGAATCGCTGGACCACGCGCTGGTGAGCTCGCCCGCGCGCAGCACCGACCTGGTGGACCGATTCATCGAACGCAAGGGCATCCACCGCCATGTGGTGCTGCGCACGCCGCACTACATGAGCCTGGCGGCGGTGATCGCCGAATCGGAGCTGGTGGCCACGGTGCCGCTGGCCGCCGGCATGAGCGTGGCGCGCAGCGGCGCGATCCGCCTGGTGCGCCCGCCCTTCGACCCGCCGCGCTTTGCCGTGCAGCAGCACTGGCACCGCCTGTACCGCCACGACACGCGCAACCAGTGGCTGCGCGCGCAGGTGTCGCAACTGTTCAACGAACAGTCGGACGAGTGGCGAGCGGTGGAGCAGTCGATGTATGGAAACGGGCCGACAGCCCGCCGACGGGCGGCACTGCGGCGCGGCGCGAGCTAAAACGATCCGGCGCCGGGCCGCCCCAAGCCGGATCAGCCCCCTTGGGGGGCAGCGACCCGCGCAGCGGCGGAGCGTGGGGGCATAAAAGTGTGAAGCGCACCGATAAGCCGGATTCTGTGCGTCCGAGTTGCCTCGAACGTGACCGCCATTCATCTGGGCCGGGGATCGCTCCCCGGCTCGGTGCCACCTACCCGCCAGCTCCGCGGAACCACGTCAACGCTGGCCTATTTGGTGTTGCTGCGCGTAGAGATTGCCCGTTTCACCCGAACTGAATCGGCTCGTCTCTGTTGCTCTGATCCTCACCTTAGGGCCCATCGAGCGAGCTCGATGGGCTTGTCGGCGGAGAGGTGTTACCTCCTACGCTGTCCTGTGCAGTCCGGACGTTCCTCCAGCACACCCTTTCGGGATGTCGTGCCAGCGGCGGTCTGGTGCGCTTCACGCGTCGATTATCGCCTGCTCAAACGAGTCGCTCGATCTTGCGGTGGCGCCACACCAGCCGGTAGTAGGCGGTCTGCATCACCAGCATGGCCACATAGGCCACCGGGAACGCGACCCACACGCCGGGCAGACCCATCTTCGCGTCGAGCACGTAGGCCGCCGGCAGCTGGATCGCCAGGATGCAGAAGACCGAAATGGCCATGGGCACCATCACCACGCCGCTGGCGCGCATGAGGCCGCCCACCACCGCCTGGAAGCCGAACACCAGGATGCTCCACAGCATGATGTGCAGCAGGTGCTCGGCCTGCGCGCGCACCTCGGGCTGCGTGAGGAACAGGCCCATCAGCTTGTGCGAGAGCGCGTAGCCCAGCAGCACCAGGGCGCCGGTGAGCACGGCGTTGAGCCACAGGCCGGTGCGCAGGATCGCACCCAGGCGATCGACCCGGCCCGCGCCGATGGACTGCGCCGCCAGGATGGACGCGGTGATCGCGATGGACAGCGCGGGGAACTGCACGTAGTTCACCACCTGCGTGACCGCGCCATAGGCGGCCGTGGCCTGCGAGCCGTGGCCGTTCACGAGCGCCAGGATCACGAGTTCGGAGACCGAGATCACCACCATCTGCAGCCCGGTCGGGATGCCGATGCGCATCACCTTGGCCAGGATGTCGCGGTCCAGCCGCAGCGCGCCGATCAGCTCACGATCGACCGCCAGCACGTGGTGCTTGCGGCCCAGGCGCCACGCCAGGAAACCCAGCGCCGCCGCGTAGGACACCAGCCCCGCGTAAGCCGCGCTCTGGATGCCCAGGCGCGGCAGCCCCAGCCAGCCCTGGATCAGCGCCGGCGTGAGCAACAGGCCCAGCGCGGTCGACAACAGCAGGGCGATCAGGGGTGAGACCGTGTCGCTCACGCCGCGCAGCAGCTGCGTGAACAGGATGAAGACCAGCAGCAGCGGCATGATCAGCAGCATCACCCGGGCGTAGGCCACCGCGTCGTCGAGCACGTCCACCGGCGTGCCCAGGGCCTGCAGCGCCGGCCGTGCGAACACCACGCCCAGCACGGCGGCGACCAGGCCGATCAGGGCGCCCAGCACCAGCGCCGTGCCCGCGATGGCCTTGACCTTGTGCGGCTCGCGCGCGCCCCAGGCCTGGCCGATGAGGACCGAGGCGCCCGCGCCGATGCCGATCACCAGCGAGATGAAGAAGAACACGATCGGGAACATGCCCGAGACCGCCGCCAGCGCGTGCGTGCCCAGCATCTGGCCGATGAAGATGCCGTTGAGCGTGCCCGACAGCCCTTGCAGGATGTTGGACAGCACCATGGGCACGAGGAAAACGAGGTAGACGCGCCAGAGCGGGCCTTGGGGAGCGTTGGGCATGGAGGGCTTCTTGTTGTCTTGTTGAAAAGGGATCAGGCGGATGGTGCCGCCGTTTCGGGCGCGAACGCGTCGCGCGCGAGCCAGGCCAGGTGGGCCTGCACGTCGGCCGGCCAGTCGGCGATGCAGCGCGCGAAGGCCTCGGCGTCCTGGGCGAACAGCGCGCGCGAGGCCTCCTCGAAACCGGCGAAACCGCCCGCGATGGCGCTCATGAAGCGGTAGGCGCGCTCCTTGGCCTGGCGCCAGCCGTCGCGATCGGCGTGGGTGCGGCGGGCGTCCTCGACCAGGCGCCGCAAGGCCGCCGACGCGCCGCCCGGCTGCTGCGCAAGCCACTCCCAGTGGCGCGGCAACAGCGTCACCTCGCGCGCCACCACCCCCATGCGCGGGCGGCCTACCTGCGGGGCAGCGGCCGGCGCGGCACGCTGTGCGTCATCGGCCACTGCGGCCGGGTAGCCCGATGGCCAGGGGTGATCGACCAGCGCCCCGGTGGCGTCGTCGAACACCAGCAGGCCGCCGGCCGTGAGGTCGAGCGCGGCCAGGGCCCGCGCCACCTCGCCGTAGGGGCCGAAGGCCACCCGCTTCGCGCCGAGAAAGGCGGTGCAACTGGGAAGGGTCGTGTCGTTCATGCGGCGGATTGTACCCGGGTTTAATAATTTCACCCGGGTTATTTAAAAGCCGCGCATTGACGACAATACGCGGGCTCCGTCTTCTGCTTGATCAACACAAGCCCCACGACCCATGATCCGCCTCTCCGAACTCAAACTGCCGCTGGCCGCCGTGCCGGCCGAACACCGCCGCGCCGCCGACGCCCCGACCGAAACCGAGGTCGACCGGCAGCCCCCGCCGCATCCGCTGGAGGCCCTGACCGGGCTGGCCGCCACGGCGCTGGGCATCGAGGCCGCGCAGATCGCCCAGCTGGAGGTCTTCAAGCGCAGCTTCGACGCGCGCAAGGCCGACCTGCTCGCGGTCTACATCGTGGACGTGACGCTGGCCGACCCGGCGCAGGAAGCCACCCTGCTTGCGGCGCACGCGGGCAAGCCCCACATCCAGCCCACGCCCGACATGACGTGGCACGCGCCCGGCCACGCACCCGCGCACTGGCCCGGCGACGAGTCCGAGCGCCCGGTGGTGGTGGGTCTGGGGCCCTGCGGCCTGTTCGCCGCGCTGGCGCTGGCGCAGATGGGGCTGCGGCCCATCGTGCTCGAGCGCGGCAAGCCGGTGCGCGAGCGCACCAAGGACACCTGGGGCCTGTGGCGCAAGCAGGTGCTCAACCCCGAGAGCAACGTGCAGTACGGCGAAGGCGGTGCCGGCCTGTTCTCCGACGGCAAGCTCTACAGCCAGATCAAGGACCCGCGCTTCCTCGGCCGCAAGGTCATGCACGAGTTCGTGGAGGCCGGCGCGCCGCCCGAGATTCTCTACACCGCGCACCCGCACATCGGCACCTTCAAGCTGGTGCGCGTGGTCGAGGCCATGCGCGAGAAGATCGTCGCGCTCGGCGGCGAGATCCGCTTCCAGCACCAGGTCTGCGGCATCGGCCTGGCGGGCGAAGGCGAGGACCAGCGCGTCGACCGCCTCACGGTGCGGCGCCTGGACAGCGGCGACACGCTGGACATGCCGGTGCGGCACGTGGTGCTCGCGCTGGGCCACAGCTCGCGCGACACCTTCGCCCTGCTGTGGGACGCGGGCGTGTTCATGGAGGCCAAGCCGTTTTCCATCGGCTTTCGCATCGAGCACCCGCAAGGCGTGATCGACCGCGCGCGCTGGGGCCGCCACGCCGGCCACCCGCTGCTGGGCGCGGCCGACTACAAGCTGGTGCACCACGCGAAGAACGGCCGCGCGGTCTACAGCTTCTGCATGTGCCCGGGCGGCACGGTGGTGGCCGCCACCTCCGAACCCGGGCGGGTGGTCACCAACGGCATGAGCCAGTACTCGCGCAACGAGCGCAACGCCAACGCGGGCCTGGTGGTGGGCATCGAGCCCAGCGATTTCCCGCAGGCGTTTCCGAGCGACCTGCCGCTGTGGACCGCCGCCTTCGGCGAGGCCGACGGCGCGCGCTACGCCGGGCAGGCCGCCGCACTCGCGCCACAAGGCCGCACGCACCCGCTGGCCGGCATCGTGCTGCAGCGCCAGCTCGAATCCCGCGCCTACCAGTTGGGCGGCCACAGCTATGAGGCGCCCGGCCAGCTGGTGGGCGACTTCCTGAAGCAGACGCCGTCGAGCGCGCTGGGCGAGGTGCAGCCCTCGTACCGGCCCGGCGTGAAGCTCGGCGACCTCGCCCCGGCACTGCCCGCCTATGCCATCGAGGCCATGCGCGAGGCCCTGCCGGTGTTCGGCCGCAAGATGCGCGGCTACGACATGCCCGACGCGGTGCTGACCGGCGTGGAGACCCGCACCTCGTCGCCGCTGCGCCTCACGCGCGGCCACGACTGCCAGAGCCTGAACACGCGCGGCCTGTACCCGGCCGGCGAGGGTGCGGGCTACGCCGGCGGCATCCTTTCGGCCGGCGTGGACGGCCTGCGGGTGGCCGAGGCGCTGGCGCGCGAGCTGCTCAAGGCCGCTTGAGGAAGTCCACCGCCAGCGCGGCCAGCGAGCGCGCGCCCACCGGCAGCTGGGCTTCGTCGATGTCGAACAGCGGCGAGTGGTTGGAGGGCGCCTTGTTGAAGTCCAGTCCCTTCTGCGGCGCGCCCAGGAAGTAGAAGAAGCCCGGCACCACCTTCTGGAACTCCGAGAAGTCTTCCGAGCCGCTCACCTTCGGAATCAGCATCACCTTGCCGCCCAGGGCTTCGCGCAACGCCGGCAGCGAGGCCTCGGTCAGTGGGGCGGGGTTGGTGGTCACCGGGTAGGCCACGGGCCCGAAGCTCACGCGGGCCTTGGCGCCGCTGGAGGCCGCGATCGACTCGGCGGTGGCCACGATGCGCTTCTTCGCGTCCTCGCGCATGTCCTCGTCGAAGGTGCGCAGCGTGCCCATCATCTCCACGCTGTCGGGAATGATGTTGTAGCGCGTGCCACCCTGGATGGAGCCGATGGTGATGACCGCCGGCTCCTTGCTGATGTTGAGCTGGCGGCTCACGATGGTCTGCAGGCCCAGCACCACCTGGCTCGACGCCACGACCGGGTCGACCGCCGCCCAGGGCGAGGAACCATGGCCGCCGCGCCCGTCGACGCGGATCGTGAGCGCGTCCGACCCCGCCATCAGCGGGCCGCTGCGGTAGCCCACCACGCCGGCCGGCAGGTTGGAGCTGATGTGCAGGCCGTAGATGGCCTGCACGTCTTTCAGGGCACCGGCCTCGATCATGGCCTTGGCGCCGAAGCTGGGCACCTTGCCGTTGGCATCCGCCACCACGGGCGCGCCCTCCTCGGCCGGCTGGAAGATGAATTTCACGGTGCCCGGCAGCTGCGCGCGCAGGCCCGCCAGCGCCTCGGCCGCGCCCATCAGCATGGCCACGTGGGCATCGTGCCCGCAGGCGTGCATCACCGGCACTTCCTTGCCTAGGTAGTTGGCCTTCTGCTTCGAGGCGAACGGCAGGCCGGTCTTTTCCTCCACCGGCAGGGCGTCCATGTCGGCCCGCAGCGCCACCACCTTGCCCGGCAGGCCGCCGCGCAGCGTGCCCACCACGCCGGTGCCGCCCACGCCGGTCTGCACCTCCAGGCCCAGCTTGCGCAGGTGCTCTGCCACCAGCCTGGCGGTTCGCACCTCCTGGCCCGAGAGCTCGGGGTGTTCATGGATGTCGCGGCGCCAGGCCACCATCTTGGGCGCGAGCGCGTCCACCGACGCCTCGATCTGTTTGAAACCGGCGGCATCGAGCGCCTGGGCACCCGCCGGGGCGGTCAGCAGCAGGCCACCGCTGGCCGCGAGCGCCGCCACGAGCGAGGAAGTTGGGAGGGACACGCGCATCGAAAATACCCCGGCAGGTAGTGAATGAAGCGCCCATGCTAAAAGCCGGTTCATCGACCTTGGAGGCTAATATCGCCATTCAGAGAGCTGATACCGCCATGCCTGCCCGCCCACCGTTTGTCGTCGAGATCGCCGTGCTGCCCCAGAGCGCCCTGGGCCATGCGCTGGCGCTGGTGGAGTTGATGCGCACCGCCAACCTGATGGCCGGCCTGCGGCTGGGTGCCCAGGCACCGCGCCTGGCCTGGCGCTTCGTGGACGCCCAGGGCCAGCCGCTGCGCGCCGAAGAGGGTTTGCTGCAGGGGCTCGCCCTCGAAGGCCAGAGCGGCGACACGCCGGCCGCCGCGCTCTTCATCGCCCCGCTGCACCTGGCCGACATCCCGGCCATCCGCCAGGCCGTGCAGCGCCACGCCGCGCTCGCGCGCCGGGCCGCGCTGATGGTGGACACCGGCCGCAAGGTGTGCACGCTGGGCAACGGCGCCTGGTTCGCCGCGCACGGCGGGCGGCTGGACGGGCGGCGCCTCGCGCTGGCGTGGTACTACATCGCCGGTCTGCGCCGCGACTTTCCCACCCTCACCCCCGAAGCCGGACAAGGTTTCTGCGAGGACGGGCCCTGGCTCAGCGCCGCCTACCCCGCCGACCTGGGCCCGCTCGCCATCGCACTGGCGCAGCAGGCCCAGGGTACCGAGCTGGCGGCCGCTCTGGCGGCGGTGCTGCGCCCCGACCGCGACCGCGAACTCGCCGCCGCGCAGGCCACGCACGCCATTCCGAACACCCGCGACAGCACCCTGGCGCGCGCCATCGCCTGGATGGAGCAGCGCGTGGAGCAGCCCTACGACCTGGCGGCCCTGGCGACCGCTGCCGCCGTGAGCACCCGCACCCTGTTGCGCCATTTCCAGCAGGAGCTGGGCCATTCGCCGCTGGACCACCTGCACGGCCTGCGCTGCGCCCGGGCGCGCGTGCTGCTCGAGATCACGCTGGAAAGCGTGCCCACGGTGGCGCTGGCCTGCGGCTACAGCGACACGGCGGCGTTTCGCCGCATCTTCGCGCGCCACACCGGGCTCTCCCCCACCGCCTACCGGCAACGGCACGCCCTGCGCGCGCCGCGCCGCCGCTGGCGGGTGGACACCGGCGCCAGCGTGGAAACCGCGCTCGCCGCCCTGCGCGCGGCGGCGAAAAAACCGGGAACCCCGTAGAACGACACGAATCTTTACAGCATGGGCATCCGGGCTTGACACAAGCGGTGCATGCTTCAGGCTACCCCCATAAGGAGTTCTCCATGAAAACCCCCGTTCTGATTCCCGTGATGACCGGCTTGCTCGCCTTGGCCGGCAGTGGCGTGGCGCACGCTCAGGATGAACAAGGCCGCGTGATCAGCAGCACCCCCGTCATCCAACAGGTGGCCGTGCCGCGCGAAGTCTGCAGCGACCAGCAGGTGACCTACCAGGGCCAGAAATCCGGCGCCGGCGCGCTGATCGGCGGCATCGCCGGTGGTGCGATGGGCAATGCGATCGGCGACGGCGGCGGCCGTGCCGCCGCGACCGTGATCGGCCTCATCGGCGGCGCCATGCTGGGCAACCGCATCGAAGGCCCGAGCCAGCCCTACACCGAAACCTACCGCCAGTGCGGCTCGCAGACCTTCTACGAAAACCGCACCGTGGCCTACGACGTGGTCTACGAGTACGCCGGTCGCCAGTACCGCACGCAGATGCCGCAGGACCCGGGCCGTTTCGTGCGCCTGAACGTCACCCCGGCCGACGCGATGCCGCCGCCGCCCGTGGTCTACCCCTCCTACCAGCCGCAGACCCAGTACGTGGAGCCGTCCACCCGCATCTCGATCGGCACCACCTACTACCCCGCCTACCCAGGCAACCGCTGGGGCCCGGGCCACCCGTACCCGCGCCACGACGGCTACTACAACCGCCGCGACAACGACCGCTGGGAACGCAACCGCTGAAACCCGGCCCCATGAAAAAAAGCGACCCTATGGTCGCTTTTTTTTGGGTCCTGCAGATCAGGCCTGCTGCTGTTGCTGGAGGGCGGCGATGCGTTCTTCGATCGGCGGGTGGGTGGAGAACAGCTTGCCCAGGCCGCCCGTGATGCCCAGCGCCTGCATGGTCTTGGGCAGCTCGCCCGGCGTCAGACCACCCAGGCGGGCCAGCGCGTTGATCATGGGCTGCTTGCGGCCCATCAGGCTGGCGGCGCCCGCGTCGGCGCGGAACTCGCGCTGGCGGCTGAACCAGGCCACGATGATGGCGGCCAGGAAACCCAGCACGATGTCCATCACGATGGTGGTGACCATGTAGCCGATGCCGGGGCCGGAGTTGTTGTCGCTGCCGCGGCGCAGGAAGGCGTCCACCGCGTAGCCGATCACGCGGCTGAGAAACACCACGAAGGTGTTCATCACACCCTGGATCAGCGTCATGGTGACCATGTCACCGTTGGCCACGTGCGCGACCTCGTGGCCGATCACGGCCTCGACTTCTTCCTTGGTCATGTTCTGCAGCAGGCCGGTGGACACGGCCACCAGGGCCGAGTTCTTGAACGCACCGGTGGCAAAGGCGTTGGGCGCACCGTCGAAGATGCCGACCTCGGGCATGCCGATGTTGGCCTTGTCGGCGAAGCGGCGCACGGTCTCCACGATCCAGGCCTCGTCGGCGTTCTGCGGCTGGTTGATCACGCGCACGCCAGCACTGAACTTGGCCATGGGCTTGCTGATCAGCAGCGAGATGATGGCGCCGCCGAAGCCGATCACGAGCGAGAACCCGGCCAGCGCCGTCATGTTCAGCCCGTTGGCCGTGAGAAAGCGATCCACGCCCAGGATGCGGGTGGTGATCAACAGCACCGCCATCACGGCGAAGTTGGTCAGGACGAACAGCAGGATGCGTTTCATGGGGACTCCGGTTTCTAGGTATCGACGACTGCGGGATGATAAGTGGGGCCAACCACGCGGTTCTTCAAGCGGCACACCTCACACCTGGGGCAGCAGGAAACGCCGCTCCCAGGCACTGATCTCGTTGAGGAAGCTCTCGTGTTCCAGCGCCTTGACCGCGAGGTAGGCGCGCACGAAGCGCTCGCCCAGCAGGCGCGGCGCGTGAGCGCTCTGGGCCATTTGTTCGTGGGCGGTGAAAAAAGTTCGCGGCAGGCCCCGGGGCAGGTCGTAGCCGTTGTCCTGCACCGGTTCGCCCGGCAGGCGGCGCGTCTGCAGGCCTTCCAGGCCGGCGGCCAGCGTGGCGGCCATGGCCAGGTAGGGGTTGGCGTCGGCGCCGGCCAGGCGGTTTTCCACCCGGCGCGCGGCCGGCGGGCTCACCGGCACGCGCAGGCCGGCGGTGCGGTTGTCGCGGCCCCATTCCACGTTGATCGGCGCCTGGCTGCCGGCGACGTAGCGGCGGTAGGAGTTGACGGTGGGCGCGTAGATCAGCGTGAGGTCGGGCGTGAACGCCTGCAGGCCGCCGATGTAGTGCAGGAAGGCCTCGCTCTCGGCGCCGTCGGGCTGGCTGAAGATGTTGCGGCCTTCGGCGTCCACCACGCTCTGATGCAGGTGCATGGAGCTGCCGGCCTCGCCGGCCAGGGGCTTGGCCATGAACACCGCGTTGAGGCCGTGCTGCAGCGCGATTTCGCGCGCCGCCGTCTTGAACAGGAAGGCCTGGTCGGCCACGGCCACGGGGTCGCCGTGCAGCAGGTTGATCTCGTACTGGCAGGGGCCGACCTCGTGCAGCCAGGTGTCGGCCCGGATGCCGAGCGCATCGATGGCGGCGTGGAACGCGTCCCAGAACGGCGCCAGTTCGTTGAGCGCGTTCAGGCTGAAGGCCGACTGCCCGACTTCGGGCCGGCCACCCCGCCCCACCGGCGGCGTCAGCGGCTGGGCCGGGTCGGTCATGGCGGCGGTCAGGTAGAACTCGATCTCCGGTGCGACCACCGGCTGGAGCCCCAGGGCCTGGTAACGCGCCACCACGTTTTTGAGCACCGAGCGCGGCGCGAACTCGCACAGGCTGCCGTCGAGCTCCACGCAGTCGTGCACCGCCAGGTAGCGCGGCACGCTGGCCCAGGGAGCGAGCTTGAGCGTGGCCAGGTCGGGCACCAGGCGCACGTCGGGATCGCTGTCGGGGAAGACCTTGTCGTAGGAGTACTCGCCCGTCACGCACTGCATGGGAATGGCCTGGCAGATGCGCAGTTCACCACCCGCAGCGAAACTGGCCGCCGGCATGAGTTTGCCGCGCGGGTAGCCGGTGACGTCGGCGAACAGGCATTCCACGTCGCGCACGCCGGTGGCGCGGAAATGGGCGGCAAGCTCGGCGCGGTCGGCGTCTTGCGCCAGGTTCAGGTGGGACCAGGAGGGCGTGGCGGGCTGGGTCATGGGGTGTCCGTTGGGGCATCGGTGCGCCTGGGGCGAAACACCCCGGCGTCGGCATAGTAAGCGGGATCGCCGTTCGCCGGCCACCAGCCCGGCACGCCCAGCACCGGCAGCGGCGTGAACGGCTTGGCCGCCAGCACCGGTGCGCTGAGGCCCTGGGCCAGCCACCCGTCCCAGGCAGCGAGGTCGTCGCCCAGCGACGCCGGTACCGGCGCGCGGAACACGTGGGCGGTGATGGACTTGTAGGGCGTCACCAGCTTTTCCAGCAAGGCATGGCCGAACAACACCAGCCGCGCCTGCGCCCAGAGCGGTCGCAGTGTGACGAACAGCCGGTGCCAGTCCCGGGCGGTCAAGGCGTCCCAGATCGGCTCGGGCGCCTGCAGCAAGGCGGCGTTTTCGTCGAACAGGGTGAGGGCGTCACGCACCGGGCCTCGCACGTCGCGCACGCCATCGGCGGCGATCTGTGCCGCCTGCAGCCGGTTCAAACATTGCTTGGTCAACGGAAAGCGCCGCCAGCACAGGCCGTTGAAGAAGTCGTGCAGGTTCTCTCGCGTGGGCACGCGGCCGGTGTCGAAGATGAACTGCTCGTAAGCGGTGCCGGCGGGCAGTTCGGCTTGCGGCACGAAGCGCACCGGGGCGGTGCCGCCCAGCGCCTGCGGCCAGGGCTCGCCCCCCGCCAGGGACGCCGCCACCGCCCGCCCCTCGTCAGCCACAGGGGCGAACCAGGGTGCGGCCCAGTCGAGCGCCAGGTCCAAGGGACTCAGGCTTGCAGGCGCCAGGGCAAGGCCTCGCCACCGCGCAGCGGCTTGAGATCGGCCTCGCCGAAGCGGAAGCTCTCGGGCGTGGTCCAGCTCTCGCGCTTCAGGGTGACGGTGCCGCTGTTGCGCGGCAGGCCGTAGAACGCCGGGCCGTGGAAGCTGGCGAAACCTTCCAGTTTGTCGAGCGCGCCCACCGAATCAAACGCCTCGGCATACATCTCGATCGCGGCGTGTGCGGTGTAGCAGCCGGCGCAGCCGGTGGCGTGCTCCTTCAGGTGGGCCGGGTGCGGCGCGCTGTCGGTGCCCAGGAAGAAGCGGTCGCTGCCGCTGGTGGCCGCGGCCACCAGGGCCTGGCGGTGGGTTTCGCGCTTGAGCACCGGCAGGCAGTAGTAATGCGGGCGGATGCCGCCGGTGAAGATGGCGTTGCGGTTGTAGAGCAGGTGGTGGGCTGTGAGGGTGGCGGCGGTGAACGCACCGGCCTCGCCCACGTACTGCGCGGCCTCCTTCGTGGTGATGTGCTCCATCACGATCTTCAGCTCGGGAAAGTCGCGCCGCAGCGGGATCAGCTGCTGGTCGATGAAGACGGCCTCGCGGTCGAACAGGTCGATGTCGGACGAGGTCACCTCGCCGTGCACCAGCAGCAGCAGGCCGGCGCGCTGCATGGCTTCGAGCGTTTTGTAGGTCTTGCGGATGTCGGTCACACCGGCATCGCTGTTGGTGGTGGCGCCCGCGGGGTACAGCTTCAAGGCGACCACGCCCGCGTCTTTGGCGCGCGCGATTTCCTCGGGCGGCAGGTTGTCGGTGAGGTAGAGCGTCATCAGCGGCTCGAAGCTCATGCCGGCGGGCACGGCGGCGCGGATGCGATCGCGGTAGGCCACCGCCTGCGCCGCGGTAGTCACCGGCGGCTTGAGGTTGGGCATGATGATGGCGCGGCCGAACTGCGCAGCGGTGTGGGGCACCACGGTGTGCAGGGCTTCGCCATCGCGCACGTGCAAGTGCCAGTCGTCGGGTCTGGTGATCGTGAGGGTATCAAGGGCGCGGGTGTTCATGCCGCTATTCTCCCATCCGCCAACACGCAGCCGGCGAGACGCGCCCGAATCCAGAGCACCCGAGGATCCGGCTTCGCCGGTCCCAGGGTGCGCCCCCCTTCAGGGGGGACGCGCAAAGCGCGGCGGGGGGTGCTTTCTAATGAGCCAGGATCTTGTTGAGGAAGTCCTTGGTGCGCGGCTGGCGGTCTTCGGGCTTGCCGAAGAAGTCGTCCTTGGAGCAGTCCTCCAGGATCTTGCCGCCCACGTCCATGAAGATCACGCGGTTGCTGACCTTGCGCGCGAAGCCCATTTCGTGCGTCACGCACATCATGGTCATGCCTTCGTGGGCCAGGCCGATCATCACGTCCAGCACCTCGCCGACCATCTCGGGGTCCAGCGCCGAGGTCGGTTCGTCGAACAGCATCACGATCGGGTCCATCGAGAGGGCGCGGGCGATCGCCACGCGCTGCTGCTGGCCACCCGAGAGCTGGCCAGGGAACTTGTCCTTGTGGGCGATCAGGCCCACCCGCTCCAGCATCTTCAGGCCGCGCTTCTTGGCTTCGTCGGCATTGCGGCCCAGCACCTTGATCTGGGCGATCGTGAGGTTCTCCGTCACCGACAGGTGCGGGAACAGCTCGAAGTGCTGGAACACCATGCCCACGCGGCTGCGCAGCTTGGGCAGGTTGGTTTTCGGGTCGTGCACCGCGACGCCGTCGACCGTGATCTCGCCCTTCTGGAAAGGCTCGAGCGCGTTGATGGTCTTGATGAGGGTCGACTTGCCCGAGCCCGACGGGCCGCACACCACGACCACTTCACCCTTCTGGATGTTGGTGGAGCAATCGGTCAGCACCTGGACGCTGCCGTACCACTTGGAGACGTTCTTGAGTTCAATCATTGCAATTCCTGGATTTCGGTGGCGTCAACGGATGATGGCAATCTTCTTGTGCAGTCGCTTGACCAGCCAGGACAGCACATAGCACATGGCGAAATAGACCACGGCAGCGGCAAGGTAGGCCTCGATCGGGCGGCCGAAGTTCTTGCCCGCGACCTCGAAGCCCTTGAGCATGTCGTAGGCGCCGATGGCGTACACGAGCGAGGTGTCCTGGAACAGGATGATGGTCTGCGTGAGCAGCACCGGCAGCATGTTGCGGAACGCCTGAGGCAGCACCACCAGCTTCATGTTCTGGCCGTAGCTCATGCCCAGCGCCTGGCCGGCGAACACCTGGCCGCGCGGGATCGACTGGATGCCCGCGCGCATGATCTCGCTGAAATAGGCCGCCTCGAAGGCGATGAACGTGACCACCGCCGATACCTCGGCGCCGATGGGGCGCCCGATGAGCAGCGGCACCAGCAGGAAGAACCACAGGATCACCATCACCAACGGAATGCTGCGCATGCCGTTGACGTAGATCGTGGCGGGCACGTCCAGCCACTTCTTGCCCGACAGGCGCATGAGCGCCAGGATGGTGCCGAAGAAGATGCCGCCCAGCGTGGCCACGACGGTCAGCATCACGCTGAAGTACAGGCCCTTCAGCACGAAGTTGCTGATGAGGTCCCAGTTGTAGAAGGAGAAGTCGAGATTGAGGTTCATGTCAGTGCCCCCCCGTCCCGCCGGCCACCACGAAGCCCGGTATGCGCGCCCGCTTCTCGATGAAGGCCATGATGCGGTTGATCGCGAAGGCCGAGATGATGTAGAGACCGGTCACGGCAAGGTACACCTCGATGCCGCGTGAAGTTTCCTCCTGCGCCTGCATCGCGAACATGGTCAGTTCCGACACCGACACCGCGAACGCCACCGAGGAGTTCTTGAAGATGTTCATGGTCTCGCTGGTCAGCGGCGGAATGATGATGCGAAACGCCATGGGCAGCAGCACATAGCGGTAGTACTGGAAGGTCGTGAAGCCCATGGCCATGCCGGCGTAGCGCTGACCACGCGGCAGGGCCTGGATGCCCGAGCGCACCTGCTCGGCGATGCGCGCCGAGGTGAAGAAGCCCAGGGCGAAGACCACCAGCACGAAACCGGGCACCTCCCTCATGGCGGGGAACATCGTGGGCACGACGTGGTACCACAGGAAAATCTGCACCAGCAGCGGGATGTTGCGAAACAGCTCCACCCAGGCATTGCCCAGGCGCACCACCATGGGTCGATCGGGCAGCGTGCGCAGCGTACCGATCACGATGCCCAGCACCAGCGCCAACAGCAGCGCCAGCAGCGACACGGACACCGTCCAGCCCCAGGCCGAGAGCATCCAGTCCAGATAGGTGATGTCGCCTCCCTTGCCAAAGCAGCTCTCCACCGGCTGCCGCTCAATGGTGTCCTCACAGAACACCTGCCAATCCCAGCTCATAGGAGCCCCTTTTCTCTCTGTTGCTTGTCCGGATCACCGCCCGCTTTTCACGGGCACCACGAAAACGCCCCTTCAAATGGGTCCACTTGAAGGGGCGTCATGCGGGGCGTGGCTTACTTCTTGGCGTAGTCTTCCATCGGCTTGTCGTTCGGGCTGGCCCAGGCCGCCTTGGTGGCGTCGGACAGGGGCAGGCCGATCTTCACGTTGGCGGGCGGGATCGGCTGCATGAACCACTTGTCGTACAGCTTGGCCAGTGAACCGTCGGCGATCTGGCGCTTGATGCTGTCGTCCACGGCCTTCTTGAAGGCCGGGTCGTCCTTGCGCAGCATGCAGGCGATCGGCTCGACCGACAGCACCTCACCGACGATCTTGTAGTCGGCGGGGTTCTTGGACTTGGAGATGTTGGCGGCCAGGATGGAGCCGTCCATCACGAAGGCATCGGCACGGCCGCTCTCCAGCGCCAGGAAGCTGTCGGCGTGGTCCTTGCCATAGACTTCCTTGAAGTCGATGCCGCCGGCGCGCTCGTTCTTGCGCAGGGTCTGCACCGAGGTGGTGCCGGTGGTGGTGGCCACGGTCTTGCCGTTGAGGTCCTTGATGCCGGTGATGCCGGAGTTGGCCTTGACCGCGATGCGCACTTCTTCCACGTAGGTGGTCACGGCGAAGGACACATCCTTCTGGCGCGTGGCGTTGTTCGTGGTCGAGCCGCATTCGATGTCAACGGTGCCGTTCTGCACCAGCGGGATGCGGTTCTGCGAGGTGACAGGCTGGTAGTTGACGTTCAGCTTGGCCAAGCCGAGCTGCTTCTGGATGTCGGCCAGAATGATTTCGCCCATTTCGGTGTGGAAGCCGACGTACTTGCCGTTGCCCAGGGTGTAGCCCAGGCCGGAAGACTCGCGCACGCCCAGGGACACGCTGCCAGACGCCTTGATCTTGGCCAGCGTGTCGCCGGCTTGTGCAAAGGCGCTGCCGACGGCCAGTGTGGTCACGGCCAACGCGAGCAGGTGCTTCTTCATAAGGGATCTCCTTGCTTGTGGAAAAAATGATGAAACCAACGATCAGTACCGGATGCTCAGCGCCGTTGTCGCGGAGGGCATCTGCATGATGCTCCCTACGCAAGCTCCGTTCCACCCGGGAATTCCCACCCTGTCAAAGGCGGAATCCGCGACTGTAGCCAGCGGCATCTGGCGCATCCAATGCTGATTGCAGACGGCCATTATGCAAAGCACTCATGTACGGGCTTTCCCCAATGGCCTTGGCCATGCATCGCCTGTATCGCCTATGAGACAGCGTGCTCAGGGATTTCCGAGCTTTTTGCGCAGGTCGTTCCAGAACTGCTCCACCGGCCCCTTGGCCTTGCGGGTGGAGGAGCGCTCCCGGTAGATGCGGATGTCCAGCGAGGTCTCCAGCGCCCCGCCGGCGGACACCAGCTTGCGAGCGCGCACCTCTTTGCGCACCGCGCTGGCCGGCAGAAAGGCGATGCCGTGGCCTTCCAGGGCCATGGCCTTCAGGCCTTCGGCCATGTCGGTTTCGTAGATGCGATCGAGGTGCACGGGCGTGCTGCTCTGCTTGAGCATCTGGTCCACGGCCCGCCCCAGGTAGGCGCCCGGCGCATAGGCCAGGTAAGGCAGAGGCTGCTGGGGCAACCCCGGCAGGACATGCTGGGGCAGGCCTTGCGCGTCCGGCCGCACATAGGGAGAAAGCAGCTCCGACCCCAGGTGAAGCATTTCATAGCGGCTCGCGTCGAGCTGGATGGGCTGGGCCGCGTGCTGGTAGGCAATCAGCAGGTCGCAACTGCCCTCGACCAGGCGCAGCACGGCGTCGTGCACGTTCAGGGCGATCAGCCGGCTCTTGATCGGGCCGCAGGTTTCACGCAGGCTCGACAGCCAGGACGGGAAAAAGGTGAAGGCCAGCGTGTGCGGCACGGCGAACTCGATCACGTCCTGCGCAGCAGCGGTGTGGGCCCGCAGCGTGGCGCGCGTGCTCTGCAGGGCCTGCAGCATCTCCAGCGCCTGGTCGTACAGCGTCTGGCCCGCCGGGGTGAGGCGCGTGGGGTACGAGGACCGGTCCACCAGATCGGTGCCCGCCCAGGCCTCCAGCGACTGGATGCGCCGGGAGAACGCGGGTTGGGTGACGTGGCGCAGCTGCGCCGAGCGGCTGAAGCTGCGGGTTTCGGCGAGGCTGACAAAGTCCTCGAGCCATTTGGTTTCCATGGAACGCGATTATGGAACGGCCGCGCCGCCGGCGGCCTGAAAGGCACGACCCGGAGAGAAACCGGAATCAGTCGCTGCCGCTTTGCTGCAGTGCCCACATGCCCGCATAGACCCCGGCCCGCGCCACCAGCTCGGCGTGGGTGCCACGCTCCACGATGTCGCCGTTGACCAGCACCAGGATTTCATGCGCGTCCACCACAGTGGAGAGCCGGTGGGCGATCACCAGCGTGGTCTTGTTGCGTGCCGCGCTCCGGAGTTCCGCCTGGATCGCGCGTTCATTGGCGGAGTCCAGCGCGGAGGTGGCCTCGTCGAAGATGACGATGGGCGGGTTCTTCAGCAGCGTGCGGGCAATGGCTACGCGCTGTTTCTCGCCACCCGAGAGCTTGAGGCCGCGTTCGCCCACCATGGTGGCGTAGCCCAGGGGAAGGTGCTGGATGAACGGGTGGATGTGGGCCGCCTGGGCCGCCCGGACCGCCGCTTCGTGCCCCGCGTCGGGGCGGCCATAGAGGATGTTGTATTCGATGGTGTCGTTGAAGAGCACCGTGTCCTGCGGCACGATGCCGATGGCCTGCCGCACGCTGGCCTGGGTGACCGCCTTGATGTCCTGCCCGTCGATGAGGATGCGCCCGCCCTCCGCGGCGTTGCTGACGTCGTAGAAGCGGTAGAGCAGGCGCGCCAGCGTGCTCTTGCCCGACCCCGACGGGCCGACCACGGCCACCGTCTTGCCGGGCGGGATGTCGAAACTGATGCCATGCAGGATCTCGCGCGCCGGCTCATAGGAAAAGCGCACGTTCTCGAACCGCACCGCCGGTGGTCCCGCCAGCTGGAGCGGCTGCGCCCCGGGCACATCGGCGATCTCGCGCTCCTTTTCCAGCAGAGCGAACATCTTTTCCAGGTCGGTCAGGCTCTGCTTGATCTCGCGGTAGAGCACCCCCAGAAAGCCCAGCGGAATGTAGAGCTGGATCATGAAGGCGTTGACCATGACCAGGTCGCCGAGCGTGAGCTGACCGCTCACCACGCCCTGGGTGGCGCGCCAGAGCATGAGCACCAGCGCCACGGCGATGACCAGCTGCTGCCCGGCGTTGAGCATGGACAGCGTGGTCTGGCTCTTGATGCGCGCGCGCCGGAGCTTCTCCAGCGCCTCGTCGTAGCGCCGGCCTTCAAAGCCCTCGTTGTTGAAGTACTTGACGGTCTCGTAGTTCAGCAGCGAATCGATGGCGCGGCTCTGGCTGGTGGATTCGAGCTCGTTCATCTTGCGCCGGAACTGGGTGCGCCACTCGGTCACGAGCACCGTGAAGGTCACGTACAGCACCAGGGCCACCAGCGTGATCCACACGTAGCCCATGTCGAACTGGGTGCCCAGCAGCGTCAGCACCATGATCACCTCGATCAGGGTGGGGAAAATGCTGTAGAGCGAGTACGAGATGAGCGACTGCACACCCCGCGTGCCGCGCTCGATGTCGCGCGTCATGCCCCCCGTCTGGCGCTCCAGGTGGAACCGCAGGCTCAAGGCGTGCAGGTGGCCAAACACCTGCAGCGAAATGCTGCGCGTGGCGCCTTCGGTGGCCTTGGCGAACACCAGTTCACGCAGCTCGGTGAAGACGCTGGTGGACAGGCGCAGCAGGCCGTAGGCGAGCAGGAGTCCCAGGGGCACCACCAGCATCGATTCGACGCTGCCGGGCCGGATGGTCATGGCGTCGACCAGCTGCTTGAGCAGCAGCGGCACGCCCACGTTGGCCATCTTGGCCGCCACCATGAAGGCCAGCGCCAGCACCACGCGCACCTTGTATTGCCAGAGGTAGGGCAGCAGGCGCTGGAGCGTGCGCCAGTCCGAGCGTGGGGCGGGCTGGACGCCCGGTGCAGCCGGGTTGGCGGGCAGGGCGATCGAGGTGCGGGAGGAGGTGTCGGAGCGCATGCGGGAGAATGGGGGGCCGTTATCCAGAGATTGTGCCCATGTCCAGCCCCTCCAGCGCCCCCTCCGAAACCATCCTGCCCACCGACCGGGAACTGGTGCTCAAGGTCGTTCCCATGCCCGCCGACTGCAACGCCAATGGCGACATCTTCGGCGGCTGGGTCATGGCGCAGGTCGACCTGGCCGGGGCGGTGCTGCCAGCGCGCTACGTGCGCGGGCGCATGGCCACGGTGGCGGTGAACCAGTTCATCTTCAAGCAGCCGGTGCGCGTGGGCGATCTGCTGAGCTTCTTCGCCCATGTCACGCGCCTGGGCCGCACCTCGATCACGGTGCAGGTGGAGGTGTTCGCCGAACGCATGTCGGCCCAGGGCCAGTACGTGAAGGTGACCGAAGCCAGCCTCACTTACGTCGCGATCGACCTGGAAGGCCGGCCCCGCCCCATCCCGCGCGACGGCCTCGTGCTGCCCGAGCACCTGGGCTGAGCCCGCTTCAGGACGAAATCCAGCGCGACCACCAGGTGCGGTAGATGCGCGCGGCCAGCGCCTGGCTGCCCGCCAGGTGCCGTTGCGTGGCGGCGTGCATGCCGGCCGGGTCCTGCACGCTGGTGCGGTGCAGCAGCACGTTCACGGCGTAGGCCTCGCCCGGGCTTTCCAGCCAGTCCTGGATCTTGGCCGGCGCGATCTCGATGTGGAACTGCATGGCCAGGTGCGGGCCCCACGCAAAGGCCTGGTGCGCGCAGGCGGCCGACGACGCCAGCGGCTGCGCGCCGGGCGGCAGCACCACGAAGCTGTCCTGGTGCCACTGGTACACGGTGGGCGTGCGCTCCTCGCCGAACCATTCGCGCGCGCCCGGGCTGTCGTTGTGTTCGATCGGCCACCAGCCGATCTCGGGCTGGGACAACCGCTCCACCCGGCCGCCGAACGCCCGCGCCATCAGTTGCCCGCCCAGACAATGCCCGATCACGGGAACGCCCAGCGCATCGGCCTCGCGGATCAGCGTTTCGGCCTGGCGCAGCGTGGGGCGCGCGTCGTTCGCACTCCACGCACCGCCCAGCACGGCCAGACCGCGGTAACCGCGCACGGACGCCGGATAGAGATCCCCGGCCTCGGCGCAGCGCAGATGCCAGGCAATGCCCTGGGCATCGAGCCACTCGCCCAGGAAACCCGGGCCGTCCTCGAACAGGTGTTGAAGAACCAGGACGTCGGCGGTGGGCGCAGCGGAGGCGGGCATGGCTCAGCGCTGCGCCCAGATCACGGGCGCCACGGCCACCTCGCGGTCCATGCCGAGCAGCTCGCGGTCGAACAGCGCGCCCAGGCGGTCGTCCGCCGAGCTGCCGAAATCGCCGTGCGCGCCACCGTCTATGGTGACCAGGTAGCTTTTCGTGCCGGCCTTGTGCAGCGCATCGTCGAGGCGCGCGGCCTGGCTGAAGGGCACGACGCGGTCCAGCGTACCGTGCACCGTGAGCACCGGCGGCGTGGCGGCGCTGGCGTGCGTCACGGGTGAAGCTTCGCGCGCCAGCGCCAGCTTGTCGCGGATCGCACCGCCGAGCAGGCGGCCTTCGGGCGTGTCCGCGCCGCGCCCCAGCACGGACAGGTCGGTCGGGCCGAAGAAGTTGGCGACGGCCCTCACCTGACTCGTGTGCTGGCGGTGCTCTCCCAGCGTGCCCTCCAGGCGCGGCACGTTGCCGGTGGTGCCAAGCATGAGCGCCAGGTGCGCGCCGGCCCCGCGTCCCCACACACCGATGCGCGCGGCGTCCAGCCCCAGGCGATCGGCGTTGCCGCGCACCCAGCGCACGGCGGCTTTCACGTCGTGCAGGGGCGCCGGCCACGGCGCCTCGCCACTGAGCCGGTACCCCACCGACACGCCGGCGTAGTAGCCGCCACGCACGAAGTCCATGAGGCGGGCCGCCCCGTCGGCCTTGTCGCCGTGCATCCAGCCCCCGCCGTGCACATACATGATGACGGGCAGCGGGCCTCGGTGCCGCTCCCGGGGCAGGTACAGGTCCAGCCGCTGGCGCGGGTTGGTGGTCAGGGCATAGGGCTGGTCCAGGGTCACGTGCACCGGCTCCCGCTCCAGCTCCTGGATCGACATCGCGCCGCTCGGGCCCAGGTCGAACTCGTCGCGGGGAGACTGGGCGCGCACGATGGCCGGCGCCATGCACAACACGGGGGACTGGAGCAACAGACGGCGCAGCATGTCGGTTCTGTGAGAGAGCGGAAGGTCGGCCAAGCGTAGTCGGCCGGGCCGCTTCCGGCAAGGGCGGGACTCAGAACTTGCCGTGCCGCCCCTGCCCGGCCGCGAAGCGCTGCGCGCCGGCCAAGGCGTCGGGGATGCGCTCGCGCCCGCGCTGCCATTCCTGCAGCAGCGCCTCGCCCAGGGGCAGATCCCATTGGCGCAGGGCGCTCTCGCGATCGGCGCGCATCGTGGCTTGCGGGAACGCCGCGAGCTGCCGCGCCAGTTCCAGGGCCGCCTCGCGCGCCTGCCTGGGCGGCACCACCCGGTTGGCCAGGCCCATGCGCAGGGCTTCGGCGGCTTCGACCTTGCGGCCGGTGAGGATCAGGTCCATCGCATGGCCCATGCCGATCAGGCGCGGCAGGCGCACCGTGCCGCCGTCGATCAACGGCACGCCGAAGCGCCGGCAGTAGACACCGAAGTAGGCGTCATCTTCCATCACGCGCAGGTCGCACCAGAGCGCGAGTTCCATGCCACCGGCCACGGCCGCGCCGCTCACAGCGGCGATCACCGGCTTGGCGAGCTGCAGCCGCGACGGGCCCATCGGGCCCAGCGCGCGCGAATCGTCGGCGGCAAAGTCGAGATCCAGCCCCCCGGTCTCGCCCGTGGCGGCGAGCCGCGCGCCGTACTGCAGGTCCCAGCCGGCGCAGAAGTGGCCGTGCGCGCCGTGGAACACCGCCACGCGGGCTTCGGCGTCGTCCTCGAACGCGATAAAGGCGGCGTGCAGTGCCTGGGCGGTGGGGCTGTCCACCGCGTTGCGCACCTCGGGCCGGTCCAGCGTGACCACCCACACCTCGCCCAGCTTCTCCGTCACCACCGCGCTCATGGCCACACCCCCACGCGCGGCGCGTTCAGGGCCGCATCCAGTTCGTCCTGGGTCACGTCGATCTCCATTCTCAGCAGCGCGCCGGCCATGGCCTTGCCCAGGTTGTCCAGCCGCAGGTTGCGCGCGCCGCCGCCCTGCAGCGCACCGCGCAGCACGAACTTGAGCGCAAGGATGTTGGGCAGCAGCCAGGCGTCTACTTCTCCTGGCAGCCAGGGCGCGAAATGGGCTTGCACCCGCTCAGCCGTCACCTCCCGCGCCAGCAGCCGGTAACCGGCCTCGTTCCAGGCGAACAGGCCGAAGTCCACCCAGTCGGCCTTGTCGCCACTGCGCGCGTGGGCGATGCGCACCAAAGGAATCCGGACCGTGCTCATGCGCCATCCCCCAACAGCTGCGTCTGCACGCCCGCTTCCACCACGGCGCGGGGGATCAGCGTGGGCCAGATACCTAGCAGCTCGCTGGTGTTGTGGAGGCCGGTGAAGCCGCAGGTGTAGGCCGGGCCGCTCAGGCCCATCCACGGGAACAGGCGACCGAAGCCGTCGGCGGCGGCCTTGTCGGGCGTGCGCAGCACCAGGCGCGTCCAGATCTCGTTGGCCTGGTTGAGCGCGTCGGGCTTGGGCAGGGGCGCGAGCGCGCCGTGCGCCGAGTTCAGGCCGGGGTACTCCACGTACAACTCGTCGTGCGGGATGCGCTTGTCCTGGAGCAGCGTGCGGATGGTGGCCTGGGAGGCCTGCGCTTTGTCCCAGGCGTCGGGCCAGGAGAAGCCCCAGGTGACCTCGGCCTTGTAACCGTCGCGGAAACCCGCCACCACCTTGAGCGTGTCGGTGGGTGCGGTGCCGCGCGCACCGGTCAGCCGCACGCGGTCCTCGCCTTCGTCCTGCAGCCGGATGCCGCCCATGTCGAGCACCACATCGGGCGAAAAGTAGGCATGCGGGTTGTGCACTTCGTACAGCAGCTGCTGGCGCACGGTGTCGAAGTTGACCCGCCCGCCGGTGCCGGGCGCCTTGGTTATGAGGGCACGGCCATCCTCCCACACCTCGGCGATCGGGTAGCCGATGTGGGCGAGATCGGGAATGGCCTGCCACGCGCCCTGGCTGCCGAAGTTGCCGCCGCTGCCCTGCCCCGAGCATTCGAGCAGGTGGCCCACGGTGAGGCCCTGCGCGAGGCGGTCGAGGTCGCGGGCCTCGGTCGCGCCGCCAAGCGTCCAGCCCAGGCCATGCACCAGGGGGCCGAGGAACAGCGCGGCATCGGCCACGCGCCCGGTGATCACGATGTCGGCGCCCGCATCGAGCGCGGCCACGATGGGCCGGGCGCCCAGGTAGGCGTTGCCGAACACCAGGCGCTCGCGCACCTCGGCCAGGGGCGCACCGGTGAAGAGGTGGGCATAGGCATCGGCGGGCGCGGCACCGTCGAGCAGGCGCGGCAGCACGTCGTCGCCGCTCACCACGGCCACGCGGGCCTGCCAGCCCCGGGTCTTGAAGGCGGCCAGCACCGCCTGCGCGGCGCCTTGCGGGTTCAGGCCGCCCGCATTGCACACGAAGCGCACACCACGCTCGCGCATCAGCGGCCACAGCTTCATCAACATCGGCACCACGTCGCGCGCATACCCCAGCGAAGGGTCGCGCTGCCGGTCTTTCTGCAGGATGGCCAGCGTGAGCTCGGCCAGGTGGTCGCTGGCGATGAATTGCACGCCACCGCGCTCGATGCTCGCGGCCACGGGCTCCCAGTTGTCGCCGTAGAACCCGAGGCCGGCGCCGATTCGAATGGACTTCATGATGGTTTTGATCTTCATGGCACCTGAGCGACTCAGGATGGGGGACAACCCCTAGCGCCAGTCTCATGCAAGACAGCTATAAATTGCGCTCACCTGCTGGGCAGACTGCCACAAAGATCGCAGCGCCACCGCGTCGACAGAACCATACAGGAGACATCGCGTGCAATTGCTGCAACTGCTCATCAGCGGTGTGGCCCAGGGCTGCATCTACGGGCTGATCGCGCTGGGTTTCGTGCTGATCTACAAGGCCACCGAAACGGTGAGCTTTGCCCAGGGCGATCTGATGATGGTGGGCGCTTTCGGCGGTCTGGCGGCGATGACCATGCTGGGTTTCCCATTCTGGCTGGCCGTGCCCGCCGCGATCGTGGGCATGGGCCTGTTTGGCGCGGTGCTCGAACGCGTCGTGATCCGCCCCATTCTGGGGCAGCCGGCCTTCTCCATCGTGATGCTCACCATCGGCGTGGGTTACACCTTGCGCGGGCTCATCACCATGCTGCCCAACATAGGCACCGACACGCACACCCTGCCGGTGCCCTACGCCGACCAGGTGTTGCGCCTGGGTCAACTGGTGGTGTCGGCCGAACAGATCGTGGTGATCGGCTCGACCGCCGTGCTGTGTGCCGGGCTGTTCGCCATGTTCCGCTACAGCAAGCTGGGCATCGCCATGCAGGCCTCGTCGCAGAACCAGCTCGCGGCCTACTACATGGGCATTCCGGTCAAGCGGCTCAACGGCCTGGTGTGGGGGCTGGCGGCGGCCGTGGCGGCGGTGGCCGGCCTGCTGCTCGCGCCCATCACCTTCGTGCACGCCAACATGGGCTTCATCGGCCTCAAGGCCTTCCCCGCCGCCGTGGTGGGGGGGTTCGGCAGCTTGCCCGGCGCCATCGTGGGCGGGCTGATCATCGGCATCGTCGAGGCGTTCTCGGGCTTCTACCTGCCCGAAGGCTTCAAGGACGTGGCCCCTTACATCGTGGTGCTGCTCATGCTGGTGCTCAAGCCCAACGGCCTCTTCGGCGAGAAGCTGCGCAAGAAAGTCTGAGGCACCCCGAACATGCGATTCCTTTTCAAGACCGACTACAACCAGGACATCCGGCTCGCCAAGCACGGCGGCCACACCTTCTGGTACAGCCTGCTGGGCCTGTTCCTGGTGGTGGCGCCCTGGGCTCTCCCGGAGTACTGGCTCGCGCAACTCACCTTCGTGCTGATCTACGCGGTCGTCGGCCTGGGGCTGATGCTGCTGGCCGGCTTCACCGGGCTGTTCTCGCTCGGGCACGCGGCCTTCCTCGGCGTGGGCGCCTACACGCAGGCCATCATGGTGAACGCGGGCATTCCCTTCCCGCTGGCGCTGGCCTGCGCGGGCCTGCTCTCGGCGGCCGTGGGCATGGTGGTGGGCCTGCCCGCCTTGCGCGTCAAAGGCATCTACCTCGGCATGGCGACGCTGGCCTTCGGCTTCATCGTCGAGGAGGTGATCGCGCGCTGGGAACACGTGACCGGCGGCAATGCCGGCCTGATGGTGCAGTACCCCACCCTCTTCGGCTGGGCGCTGGACTCCACCGACGAGTTCTACTTCCTGTGCCTGGTGGTCACCGTGCTGGCCACGCTGGGCATCGTCAACCTCATGCGCTCGTCCACCGGCCGCGCCTTCGTGGCCATCCGGGACTCGGAGATCTCGGCGCAAAGCATGGGCATCCAGCTGGCGCGCTACAAGACGCTGAGCTTCGCGCTCTCGGCCGCGCTCGCGGGCATCGGCGGCGCGCTGTACGCCCACAAGATCCAGTTCCTCTCGCCCGAGCAGTTCAGCATCATCCAGTCGATCGACCTGCTGCTCATGGTGGTGATCGGCGGTCTGGGCTCGATCCACGGCGCCTTCCTGGGGGCGATCTTCCTGATCGTCATGCCGCAGCTGATCTCGCTCGGCAAGGACTTCCTGCCCGAGGCCATCGGCCAGGCCGCCGGCCTGCAGGGTGCGGTGTACGGCATCGTGCTGATCGCCTTCGTGCTGTTCGAGCCCATGGGCCTCTACGGCCGCTGGCTCAAGGTGCGCACCTGGTTCCAGCTTTTCCCGTTCTATCGCAAGGGCCTGTTCAAGCGGCAGAAAACGTTCCAGAAATCGGATCGCCTGAAATGAACCAAGACGTCCTTCTTTCGGCCCGGAACCTGAGCGTGCGCTTCGGCGGCGTGCTGGCGGTCAACAACGTGAGCTTCGACGTCAAACGCGGCGAGGTCTTCACGCTGATCGGCCCCAACGGGGCGGGCAAGACCACGGTGTTCAACCTGATCAGCCGCATCTACACGCCCACCACCGGCACCATCGACTACGCCGGTCCGGACGGCATGCTTCGCCTGACCGACCAGGCACCGCACCAGATCGCCAAGCTGGGCATTGCGCGCACCTTCCAGAACATCGAGCTGTTCGAGCACGCCACGGTGCTGCAGAACCTGCTGATCGGCCGCCACACGCACCGCCAGACCGGTCTGTGGAGCGAGATCTTCTTCACCCGCAAGACGCGCGCAGCCGAAATCGAGGCGCGCGAGAAGGTGGAGCGCGTGATCGACCTGCTCGACCTGC
This sequence comes from Hydrogenophaga sp. GW456-12-10-14-TSB4, assembly GCF_059424305.1. NCBI lineage: Bacteria > Pseudomonadati > Pseudomonadota > Betaproteobacteria > Burkholderiales > Comamonadaceae > Hydrogenophaga > Hydrogenophaga sp. GW456-12-10-14-TSB4. Next base: position 30,745 of record NZ_JBWKZH010000032.1, read on the forward strand.
AGCACCACCGCGAATCCATGGTCGCCGGCCTGCCCTACGGCGTGCGCAAGGTGGTCGAGCTCGCTCGCGCGCTCTGCACCGAACCCAAACTGCTGCTGCTGGACGAACCGTCGTCCGGCCTGAACGTGGAGGAGACCGAGGACATGGCGTTCTGGATCACCGACATCAAGGAAGAGCTCGGCATCACGGTGCTGATGGTCGAGCACGACATGAGCCTGGTCTCCAAGGTGTCGGACCGTGTGCTGGCCATGAGCATGGGCACCGAGCTGGCCTCGGGCACGCCGGCCCAGGTACAAAGCGACCCCGGCGTGATCGAGGCCTACCTGGGTTCGATGGACGACGTCTCCAGCCTGCGCCGCGAAAACCACAAGGTGAGCGCATGAGCGTTGCAACGTCTGACGCCCCCGTGCTCAAGCTGCTCAACGTCGAGAGCGCCTACGGCCCGATCAAGGCGATCCGGGGCGTGAGCCTGCAGGTGCGCCGCAGTGAGATCGCCACCGTGCTCGGCTCCAACGGCGCGGGCAAGACCACCATCCTCAAGACCATCAGCGGCATCATCGACCCGCGCAAGGGATCGATCGAATTCAAGGGTGAGAACATCACCGCGCTGGACCCGGCACTCATCGTCCAGCAGGGACTGTCTCACGTGCCGGAGGGGCGCGAGGTGTTCCCGCTGCTCTCGGTGCGCGACAACCTGCTGATGGGCGCCTACACCCGCAAAGACCGCGACGGCGTGGCGCGCGACATGGAGGTGGTGTTCAACTACTTCCCCATCCTGCGCGAGCGCGCGCTTCAGGACGCCGGCCTGCTCTCCGGCGGCCAGCAGCAGATGCTCGCCATCAGCCGGGCGCTGATGGCCAACCCCGACCTCATCCTGCTCGACGAACCCAGCCTCGGCCTCTCGCCCAAGCTCACCAAGGAGATCTTCGAGATCGTGGTGCGCATCAACCGCGAGCGCGGCACCACCATCCTGCTGGTCGAGCAGAACGCCAACATGGCGCTCAACGCATCCGACTACGGCTATGTGCTGGAGAACGGCCGCATCGTGATGGAAGACACCTGCGCCCACCTGCGCGAGAAGGACGACATCAAGGAGTTCTACCTCGGCATGAAGGAAACCGGCGCACGCGGCGAGCGGCGCTGGAAAAAGAAAAAGAATTGGAGATAGCGCATGACTTACCTCTGGGACGTCTCTCACATCCAGCCGCGCACCGACGTGGTCTTGCCCGGCGAGACCATTCCCGCGCTGTTCTGGAACGGCGTGAAGGAACGCGGCCCGGCGATCTGGATGCGGCAGAAGGACTTCGGCATCTGGCGCAGCTGGACCTGGGACCAGACCGGCACCGCCGTGCGCGAGATCGCCCACGGCCTCATGGCGCTGGGCTTCGAGGCGCGCGAGACCGCGTCCATCCTCTCCAACACCACGGTCGAATGGGTGCTGTGCGACCTGGCCGTGCTCAGTGCGGGCGGCGTGGCCAACGGCATTTACCCCACCGACGCGGCCGAACAGGTGCAATACCTCTGCGACGACTCGGCCACCACCGTGCTGTTCGTGGAAGACGATGAGCAGCTCGACAAGGCGCTGGAGGTGCGCGCGCACCTGCCGCGCCTGAAGAAGATCGTCGTCGTCGACATGGAAGGCCTGCGCGACCTCCACGACCCGCAGGTGATCAGCCTGGCCGCACTGCGCGAGATGGGCCGCGCGCACCTGGCGCAGCACCCAGGCCTGGTGGAAGTGCGCGTGGCCGCCGTGAAGCCCGAAGACCTGGCCATCCTGGTCTACACCTCGGGCACCACCGGCCGGCCCAAGGGCGCCATGCACAGCCACCAGGGCCTGGTCTACACCGTGCGCGGCTACAACACCCTGATCGCGCGCGACGAAAACGACGAGTGCATGTGCTTCCTGCCGCTGTGCCACATCGCCGAGCGCATGGGCGGCGAATATTTTTCGCTCTACACCGGCGCCAAACTCAACTTCGTGGAGAACCCGGAGACCGTGCCGGAGAACGTGCGCGAGATCGCGCCCACGGTGTTCACCGCGGTACCGCGCGTGTGGGAGAAGTTCTATTCGGGCGTGATGATCGCGCTCAAGGAAGCCAGCCAGCTGCAGCAGGCGGCCTACGCCTGGGCCATCGGCGTGGGGCAGAAGGTGGCCGATCGGGTGATGGCGGGCCAGCCCGTGCCGGGCGGTCTTCGGCTGCAGTTCCGGCTGGCGCGCCTGCTGGTGCTGGACAACGTGCGCAAGCTCATCGGCATCCACCGCGCGCGCTTCCTGGTCACCGGCGCGGCGCCCATCTCGCCCGACCTGGTGCGCTGGTACCTGGCCCTGGGGGTGCCCATGCTCGAAGTCTGGGGCATGACGGAGACCTGCGGCGCGTCCACCGGCATCCCCGCCGCTCGCATCAAGCCCGGCAGCATCGGGCCGGCCGCCACCTACAACGAGGTTCGGCTGGACCCGCAGACCGGCGAGATCCTGGTGCGCGGGCCCAACGTCTTCATGGGCTACCTGAACCTGCCCGAGAAAACCGCCGAGACCATCGACACCGACGGCTGGCTGCACACGGGCGATGTGGGGCAGGTCGATGAGGAAGGGTTTTTCCGCATCACCGACCGCATGAAAGACATCATCATCACCGCAGGCGGCAAGAACATCACCCCCAGCGAGCTGGAAAACGAGCTGAAGTTCTCGCCGTATGTGACCGATGCCGTGGTGATCGGTGACAAGCGCCCCTACCTCACCGTCATCATCATGATCGACCAGGAGAACGTGGAGAAATATGCGCAGGACAACGACGTGCCGTTTTCCAACTACGCCAGCCTCACCCGATCGCCCGAGGTCCAGTCGCTCATCCAGGCCGAGATCGACCGCGTGAACAAGAAGTTCGCCCGCGTCGAACAGATCAAGAAGTTCTTCCTGCTCGACACCCAGCTCAGCGCCGAAGACGAAGAACTCACCCCCACCATGAAGCTCAAGCGCAAGCTGGTGCAGCAGAAATACGCCGATCAGATCGAGGCCATGTACCACTGAGACCACTGAGCCGGCCTCAGCCCTTCAACCCCCAGGAGACCCACCCGTGACGACCTTCCGATGCACCCTGATCGCCCTCGCCCTGAGCCTGACGGGCGCGGCCGCCTTCGCCCAGACGCAGGGGGTGAGCAAGGACGAGATCGTCCTCGGTTCGATCCAGGACCTCTCCGGTCCGCTGGCGGGTTTCGGCAAATCCGTGCGGCAAGGCATGGTGCTTCGCGTGGACGAGATCAACGAACAAGGCGGCATCAACGGCCGCAAGATCCGGCTGCTCGTCGAGGACAGCAAGTACGACCCGCGCAACGCGGTGCTGGCCGCCCAGAAGCTCGTCAACCAGGACAAGATCTTCGCCATGATCGCCCACCTGGGCACGGCGCAGAACATGGCGGCGATGCCGGTGCAGTTCCAGAAGAACGTGGTGAACTTCCTGCCGGTGACGGCGGCGCGCGAGATGTACGAGCCCTTCCACAAGCTCAAGTTCGCCAACATCGGCCCCTATTACGAGCAGATGCGCACCTTCCTGCCGCGCATGGTGCAGGAGAAAAAGCCCAAGGCGGTCTGCGCGATCTACCAGGACGACGAGTTCGGCCTGGAGGTGCTGCGCGGTGCGGAGGAAGGCCTCAAGGCCGTCAACATGCAGATGGTCGAGAAGACCTCGTTCAAGCGCGGCGCCACCGATTTCTCGTCGCAAGTGGCGCGCATGAAGGCCGCCAACTGCGACTTCGTCGTGCTGGGCACCATCATCCGCGAGACCATCGGCACCATCGGCACCGCGCGCAAGATCGACTTCAACCCCACCTTCTTCGGCTCGCAGGCGGCCTACACCGACCTGATCCACAAGCTCGGCGGCCCGGCCATGAACGGCCTGTACGCCACCATGACCACCCAGCACCCCTACCTGGACGAAGCCTCGCAGCCGATCCGTTTCTGGGCCAACAAGTTCAAGACCAAGTTCAACGAAGACCCCAACGTCTTCTCGGTCTACGGCTACAACGCCATCGACATCTTCGCCCGCGCCGCCGGCCGGACCGGCGCCAACCTCACCACCGACGGCTTCGTCAAGACCATGGACAGCCTCACCGTGCCGACCGACATCTTCGGTTCGCCGGAACTCCGCTTCAGCCCGCAGCGGCGCTACGGCAGCATGGCCATGCGCCTGTCGCAGATCCAGGACGGCCGTTGGAAAGTGACCTCGGACTACGTGAACCAGTGATCCCCGCATCCCGTGTCAACCACCCTTTACAGGAGACATCAGCGATGAAAACGACACTGACCGCCGCGGCCGTGCTGGCCCTGGCCGCCGGGCCGGCCCTGGCCCAGACACAGGGCGTGAGCAAGGACGAAATCGTGATCGGCTCGATCCAGGACCTGTCGGGGCCTATCGCGGGTTTCGGCAAACAGGTGCGCATGGGCATGCTGCTGCGCGTGGACGAGATCAACGAACAGGGAGGCATCAACGGCCGCAAGATCAAGCTGCTGGTGGAAGACTCCAAGTACGACCCACGCAACGCCGTTCTGGCCGCGCAGAAGCTGGTGAACCAGGACAAGATCTTTGCCATGGTGGGGCACATCGGCACGGCCCAGAACATGGCCGCGATGCCGGTGCAGTTCCAGAAGAACGTGCTGAACTTCTACCCCATCACGGCCGCGCGCCAGATGTACGATCCCTTCCACAAGCTCAAGTACTCGTTCGCCGCCACCTACTACGACCAGATGAGGATCGTCGTGCCCATGCTCGCCAAGGAGAAGGGTGCCAAGAAGGTCTGCGCGATGTACCAGGACGACGAGTTCGGCCTGGAGGTCAAGCGCGGCGCCGAAGACGGCCTGAAGACCGCCGGCATGACGCTCGCGGCGGAAACCACCTACAAGCGCGGCGCCACGGACTTCGCTTCGCAGATGCAGAAACTGCAGGCCGACCAGTGCGACCTGGTGGTGATGGGCACCATCATCCGCGAGACCATCGGCGGTATCGCCACCGCGAAACGGCTGGGCTTCAACCCCACCTTCGTCGGCTCCAGCGCCGCCTACACCGACCTCATCCACAAGCTCGGCGGCCCCGCGATGAACGGGTTCTACGCGGCCATGACGGTGCAGCACCCCTACCTGGACTCCGCCTCGCAACCCTTGCGTTTCTGGGCCAACAAATACCAGACCAAGTTCAACGAAGAACCCACCGTGTTCTCGGTGTACGGCTATGGGTCCATCGACGCATTCATCCGCGCCGCCACCAAGGCCGGCCCCGGCCTGACCACCGAGAGCTTCATCAAGGCCATGGACACCATGAAGATCCCGCCGGACATCTTCGGCAGTGCCGAGATGAGCTTCAGCCCCACCAAGCGGCTGGGCAGCAGCGCCACCCGCCTGTCGCAGATCCAGGACGGCCGCTGGAAGGTGCTCTCCGAGTACATGTCGGCCAAGGACTGAGTACCGCGCCGCCCGCTTCGGCGGGCCATGCGCGCAGCCGCCAGCGCTTCGTGTGCTGGCGGTTTTTTTTGCTCCCCGTACCATGGTCGGACCATGTCACCCCTCAGCCCCACCACCGCCGCGCTGTTCGCCGACGCGCTGCTCACGCTGCACGTGGCCATCGTGGTCTTCGTGGTCGGTCTGCTGCCCTTGGTGCTCGTGGGAGGCACCCTGGGCTGGCGCTGGGTGCGCCACCGGGGTTTGCGGCTCAGCCACCTGGGCCTGATCGTCTTCATCGCCCTGCAGGCCTGGCTGGGCCGGCTGTGCCCGCTCACGGTGTGGGAGCAAGCCTTGCGCCGCAGCGCCGGCCAGCACAGCTACCGCGAGAGCTTCATCGAGCACTGGCTCTCACGGCTGCTGTACTGGGACGCACCCTGGTGGGTGTTTCTGGGAGCCTACACGGCCTTTGCCTGCATGGTGGCCCTGGCCTGGTGGTGGGTCCGACCGACCGGCCGCATTTGAGGGCTACCCGAGCTCACGACCGGGGCCGCTCAGCCGGCGCCACCTCTTTCACGGCCTTCAGCACGTCGATGACCAGCTCGAACAGGTGCTCCGGCACGGGATCGTCCACCTCCACTTGCGCGACCAGCGCGCGCGCCAGCGGAATGTGCTGGATGATGGGGATGCCATCGACCCGGGCGTCCCGGACGATCGCCTGGGCCTGCAGACCCGCGCCCTTGGCGACCACCAGCGGCAGAGGCGTCTCGCCATGCTCGTAAAGCAGGGCGACGGCGAGGTGGGTGGGGTTGGTCACCACCAGCGACGGCTTGCGCTTGCCCCCGCCTCCACCCTGGACGATCTCGCGGTGCAGCTTGCGCCGCTCCCCCTTGATTTCCGGCGCACCGTCGGACTCCTTTCGCTCGCGCTTGACCTCGTCCTTGGTCATCATCTGCTGGCGAGAGAACAGTTTGCGCTGGATGAGCATGTCGAACCCGGCAATGACGGTGAAGACAAAAGCCGTCGCCAACAGCAGGGACTTGATCAGAAGACCGAAGCCGGTCGTCACCGGTTGAATGCCGGAGCCGGCCAGCAGCATGAGGGTGCCCAGGTTGTCGTGCACCAGTTTCCACACGATGCCGGTAAGCGCCAACACCTTCACCACCGACTTCAGGGCCTCGATGAGGTTGCGCGCCGAAAACAGGTTCTTCACATTGGCCACCACGTCCAGCTTCTGGAAGTTGAACTTCACTTTTTCCGGCGCGAACACTGGGCCGGCGGTCACCAGTTCGCCGAAGATGCTGAGCACGATGACAATCGCCATCCAGGGCAGCAATGCCAGGCCCAGTTCCTTCAGCGCCAACCGGAGAAAGGCCGCCAGCACGTCGCGAAACGGCCCGTTCGCATGGGCGCCGGCCCATTCGATCAGGAACAGCATTGCGTCGGTGAGCTGTCCTGCGGAAAACAGCAGATAGCCCGCACAGGCCCAGATCAGCAAGGCCTTGGAGGCGTCCTTGGCGTGCGCCACGTCGCCTTTTTTCCGCGCATCGACCAGGCGCTTGGGGGTGGGTTTCTCGGTTTTCTCGCTCATCGAACCAGCCTTCCGAGGTCCGGCAGGATCACCGACATCACGGCCGCATGGTCACCCAGATAGCCCATGAGTGTGGCCAGATAGAGCGTCAGCACGAAGAGCGCGATGCAGGCTTTCACCGGCATGGCGAGAAAGAACACCGGCAATTGAGGGGCGAACATGCTGACGATGGCCAGACCGATCTCCGCCAGCAACATGGCGATCATGGCCGGCGCGGCCAGCATCACGGACAGGCGCATCATCGTGTCGAACAGCCGCAGCCAATGCGCCGGGAAGCCCGCATCCAGCGACGGCCATGTGGCGGCCAGCGGCCACACGGCGTAGCTCGCGTAGTAGGTCTCCAGCACCGCGTTGGCGCCGCCGTGCATCAGGAACAGCACCAGGTAGAGCTGCAGCAGCAGAACGCCCAACGGCGATGCCTCGTTGCCCGTGAGGGCGTCGTTCGTGTTGCCCACCGTCGCCCCATACTGGTTGGAGATGATGAAGCCGATGGCTTCCGCTGCCCAGAACGGCAGGGCAATGGCCCAGCCCATGCAGAAACCGATGAGGGTCTCCTTGAACACCAAGCCGAGCAGCAGGGCATCGGTGGTGATGTGCTGGCTGTATTGCGCCGTGAGCATGGGCAGCGCCGGCAGGGTGAACGCCAGCGCGATGGCCACGCGCACCAACGCGGAGCTGGCTTGCTTGGCGTAATAGGGCAGCATGAACAGCAAGGCCACCAACCTCGCCATGCCTGCCAGCAAAGCCATGGTGCTCGCCTGGAGATCCTGCAGATCCGGCATGGAGCCTACCGGCCAATGAACGGGATCAGGTCGAACAGCTGGCGTGTGTACTGCAGGATTTCACTGCCGATCCAGTTCAAGGTGAGGGTCAAGGCCACCGCGGTGGCGATCAGCTTGACGGCATAGCCCAGCGTCTGCTCCTGGATCTGCGTCAGGGCCTGGATCACCGCCATCAGCGTGCCGACGATCGCCGCAGCGGCCACCATGGGCATGGACAGGACCAGGCTCAGGTAGAGCCCCTTGACGGCCAACGAAACGAAGTCGGCCGATTCGATCATGGCGGTTTATGCATAGGACAGCACCAATCCGTGCAAAAGCCGCGTCCAGCCATCGACCATGACGAAGAGAAAGAGCTTGAGGGGCAGCGAAATCGTCGACGGCGACACCATCATCATGCCCAGCGCCAGCAGCACGTTGGAGACGATCAGGTCGATCACCACGAAAGGCAGGTACAGCAGGAAACCGATCTCGAACGCCGATGTGAGCTCCCCCACCACAAAGGCCGGCAAGCGGCGGACAGCCGCATGTTCTGCGCATGCTCTTTGCTCAGCCAATCGCTGCGCTGCTGCAACGAGGCATCCAGGTCGTCACGGAAACTTTGAAGATCTTCGGCCCACCGCTTGGCATTGGCCAGAAGAACCTCATGGAAGGCCTGTGCCTGCATCTCCGTCACCTGGGCTTCCAACAGCCGATAGCGCGCTTGCGCCGCTACGATGCCCGCGGTGCCGGACGCAACAGCCGTCGCGCCCGACGCCAACGACAGCACAATGTTCACCACCTTGCCGATCATTTCGCCCACTTTGGCCGCTGCAGAAAATCCTCCAACGGCACCCAGGATGGCCGTGACAATCTGAACCGCCAGGCCGAGCCACTGCCGAACAGCATCCGCCGCCTCCTTGCTGGAGCCGCTGGCCTCCATCACCAGTGCGATCAAGCCGGCATAACTGATGTCCGGCCCGCCGCACGCTTTGGAAATGGCGCTGCAAAAATCCAGCACGGTCAAAACCAGCGCGGTGATCGTCAGAAGTGCAACCCCGACTTGTCCGGTGCTCACCAGCGCGACGGACGTGAGGGTCAGGAAAATGATCGCGAAGATCCGGGCAATCCAGCCAAAGATCTTCCCGAGGATGCCGGCATCCGCGTCCTTCGTGGCCTGCTGAATGGCCTCCAGACGGGCCTTTTGCACGATCTCGCCCTGGCGCTTCTGAAGGTCACGGGTGTACTTGAGCCCCATCTGAGCAACTTCAATGACGTCTTCCAGCGTCATGGCGCCGCTTCGAAATGCCATGGACTGCTTGAAGTCCAGGGAGTTCATCACCTCGGCCAACATCCGGTCCATCTCCACGTCCGGGCCCTTCTTCAGAAGGGTTCGAGAATGCATGCGCTCCAGCACCGGAGCTTCAAGCACCGGAATGCCCTCCGTTGGATCAAAGCCCCATGGCGAGGCAAGAGGCAGCTCGCTGGCAGCATCCTCGCCCCATCCAAGCGAACCCGCCGCCTCCACACCGCGTGACACCCGGCCCATGGGTTGCCCCTCGGCACTGCCGACAACACCGTCACCCACATAAGAACTGACATAGCTCATGGCGTGCACTCCATTGAATTCATTTTTGCTTCTGCCGTCCTGACCATCCCCAGCGCTTTGCTCCGCATATCGCCATGACCATCAGAACCCGCCGTTTCATCGAGAAACGTTTGCGCCGCCTCGCCCGCTTCGCACCAACCACCTGCTTTCGCGAAACACTGCGCCAGATAGAACAGCAGCGTCACATCCGTCGGTTGCAGGCTGTAGGCGCTGGCGTAGCCCATGACGGCCTCTTGGTACTTGCCCGTGACCTGCATGCAAGCCGCCATGCCTTTGAAGAACCGGGCCTGCGATGAATCCACCAGGATCAGACCCAGCAAGGTCTTCGCAGCCGGCAGGTACCGCCCCTGCGCATAGTCGGCCATGGCGGCGGCGTACAAACGCTCAACCTCGCCAACCGTTCTAGACCGGGAAGGAGTGGCTCGAGGCATGACGGCTTCGCCTTACATGTTCCGCATCACCCCTTCCTTGCGGTCCTTCTCGTTTTTGATGATCGTCGACAGGAGCTGGGTATTGCTGTCCACCTTGGATCGCAGGGACTGCAAGGTCAGGTTGTCCTGAGAGGTCACCGCGTTCAGCGCGGACATAGCCGACTTCGTCGCCTCCGCCTGCTGGTCGTAGTAGGCATAGAGCTGCTTGCCAGACAATTTCTCCGCATTCGGTGAGTACCAGATCGCCCCACCTTTCTCAAGAAAACTGTTAACGCTCATGCCACTCAAGGGAACCATTGAAAAAGCCGCCCTAGCTTGATCCGCGCTCATAGCTTTCCACCCTTGAAAAGGAGGCACAGTTGCACTGTCAAAGCTGAGGAAATAGGTGTGCGTCTTGTCGTCTTTTTCAGGATCTACCACCTCGCGAGCCAAGTTCTGCTGCAGGTTAAGCCGCTCCTTCAGCATGTCCGTCCTCACACGATCCTCATTCATCTTGAGGAGGAGCTGGTTTTGCATGTACTCCACATTTCCAATGAAGGCCGACAGTACTTGGCTGGAAAGAATCGAATTTTGAAGCTCCAGATTGCGAGATCCAAGGGTTTCAAAAGCAGTGATAGCGGGGGTTGTCATATGGAACTCCAGATTGAAGAGCAGTGAAATTGGCCTGACCGACAAAAGCCAGGCACGGACGGTTTCAGACCAGCCTCGAGGACGGTAGTCGCCGAGCCCCCCCCGGCGAGACGGCGGACTTTTGATCGCCACCTGTCGGACCCGGATTGGAAACGAATTTGGTGCGAAAGCCCTGCAAGGCCTCCAGTCGCTCCTTCGCTTGCGACTCGGACGCAAAGGGCTCACGCATCAGTTCAAACAGCTGATCGACCTGACGGCGCAACTCCATCGACCGCTGCGCCGAGGCTCGAATCTCCCCTTCAAATGGCATGACCTCAAAAGGGGTAACGGGTTGAGAAGACATCTGATTCATCGATCAACTCCTCCAAGGAAGGGCTTGTACGTTAAGTGGCCAATGAAAGAAAAATGGTTCGGCGGTGCCGGCCCTTAGGGAAGTGCCCCAAGGCTTTTTTCGATGCGCAGCATCGGGTGCAACACCGTGGCGTCCGACGGGATCTGCACGGGCCGCGCCAGAGAAGCAACAGGCGCTCCAATGGACACGATGCGCGGCGTGATGAGAAACATGCGCTTGCGGCGCTGCTGGTCCACGCGCGTGGTTCGGAACAGGGCGCCCAGCTTGGGGATGTCGCCCAGGAGCGGCACTTTCTCCATGCTGTTCTGCTGCGTCTCCGTGTCGTATCCGCCGATCAGCAGGCTCTGCCCTTCTCGGATCGTGGCCTGCGTGCTGATGGTGGTTCTCTGAACCACGGGCAGATCCAGGCCTGTGCGGTCCACCAGCGAACCGTCCTCGATGTCGATGACCAGCTGGATTTCCGTCTGACCCGCATCCGTCGTGACGATGCGGGGCGAGACTTTGAGCATCACACCCACCGTGACCGGTGTGAGGTTGGCGACGCGTTCGCCCGTGACCTTCGCATAGAAGGTCTGGCTCAGGTCGATGAGCGCACTGAGGTTGTCGGAGGTCAGGATGGAGGGCTTGCCCGCCACATACGCATCCCCGGTGGTCTCGAGCAGGCGGATGCGCGCCAGCAGGGCGTTCGCCTGATCCGCCACCACCGTCGTCGCCGCAGCGGCACTGCGATAGCCGAGAGAGAGAATGCCCGAGGCCGTGGGGAGAGAGGCATCCCCGAACCCCACGTTGACACGACGGGCGTTGGCGCTCCAGTCGATCCCCAGCTCTTCCAGGCGCGACTTGTTCACATCGATGGTGATGGCTTCGATCTCGACCAGGCCCGCCGGCGTGTCCAACGCCGAAATGAGCGCCTGATAGCCCGCAATCAGATCGGCGGGCCCTTTCATCACGATGGCATTGAGCCGCACATCGGCCTCGATGGAAACCTCGCGACCGGTGAACGCCTGTGGCCGGCCCGGCGCTGCACGGTCCGCCGAGGCAGGGGGTGCTACGCCACCGCGCCCCGCAGCGCTGCCGGCATCCGATCCCGGTCCTGCACCGGACGACGGGTCCACAGATCCCCCGTGCACGGACGGCGCGGACTTCAAGGGCTCGAGCCGAACGCCGCCCTCTTGCGACGCAGAGCCTGCCACCGCAAGGTGCGCGCGACCGCCACCCAGCGCCTGCAGCAACGTCCTGACACCGGGAACGACGGTGGTCTTGTCGCGGATGGTGACTTGCCGGTCTTCCACGTTCGCGTACTTCAGTTTCCACACCACCATCTGCTGGCCGTTGGGGGCGGCTTGAACGGTTCGCATGGTCTTGGCGATCAAGTCCAGATAGGCAGGAGGTCCGGACACCACCACCATGCCCTGGTCCGCCAACGCGGCCCAGCCAAACCGCTCGTCCAGGATTTTCAGATCCAGCAGCGCATTTCGCAGCCCAGGAATGGTTTCCCTCGCAATGGCGTGAACCTGCGTGTCGCGCTCGGAGACGCGGGTGACATGGATGGCGCCAGCGTAGTGAAACCAGTCAAGTCCGGCGGACGCAGTCACGGTATTGAGGAACTCGGATGCCGACGGCGCCGCCAGACGGCCGCTCACGCGGGTAACGATGCCCGGATCGATCTGCAGTCGAAGGCCGAAGTTGGCACAAAACTCCGCCAACATCTTCGCAATGGGCGTGTCACTGGCGTAGTAAGAGTACGCACTGCCATCGAACGGAAGTGGGGCCGTGTGCGCCAACGGCGCCAGGCCCACAGCGGCGCAGAACACCATCGACGCCCACCACGGACTTCCCCGACGCCAACCCACATCACTCATGGCTGCACCGCAAACCTTCGGTCCCGCGCGTCACGGCGGGCCGTCGAGACATCCACACCAGGCCCCACGGCAACCCACCAGGCATCAGCGGCATTGAGAAACCCCTCCAGGGCCTGCTCCACCGCCGCAGCGCCTGCGCGTTCGGGTATTTCACATTGCAACACCAGACTGCTCGCGTCCAGCGACAGGCACAGCACATCGTGCCGCTCCAGCATGCGCAGCGTGGAGAAGCGAAGCGCCCTCTCCAGCAGCGTGGTTCGAGCCAACCCAGGCTCCGGCAGGGAGACGAGGTGCGCCTCCAACACCAGCCGCCCGTCCGCCAGCGCGTGCACATCCACTCTCCTGCCGCCGTCATGGCTGAAGGAGAAGCGGCCATCGGATCGAGGCTTCAGACCCCGAACGCCGTGCTTTTCCAGTGCATGGGAGAGGTCTTTAACGGCTTGCATGGTGTGACGAGCGGCAGCGCACCTTCAAGCGACGTTCTTGAGCACGGAGCTGACCATGTCGCGCAGCGATTTCATGAGCTCTGACGTCAATTGCGTGGCTTCCGCCATTTCACCGGTCTCGCGCTGCACCGCCAGCAGATCCTGGCTCGACATGTCACCCTGCTGCTGCAATTGCTGGATCAGGTCGCGAAAGCGCAAATTGTTCGCCTGCAGCATCGGGGTGAGCGTGCCGTACACCGCACCGATGTTGATGCCGGAGCCAAGAACGTCGGCACCAGAAGTTTTGAACAATGCCATAGGGCCTCCTCACAATGAAAGGAACAAGGGATTCAGCGACGGGGCGCGCTGGTTGAAGCAAGAACCTGCCGCGCGGCGTCCAGTGCCGCCATCAGCAAGCAGAGGTCCTTGAATCGCTGGGGCGAACCGCCCCGTCGAAGGGCCGAGGCCATGTCTTCGCTCGCCCGCTCCAGTTCCCGCTGCAACTCGCTGTGGCGAACAGGCGTCATGGGGAGGACACCATCCTGTGCGGGGTCATCGATCCGGGCGTTCATGCGCAGGTCTAAAGGGCAAAGCCATCCTGGCGCAGGCGAATCAGGAACCGGACCCCCCACGCCGCGCCGACCAACAGGACCGCACCCAGCAACCCCAGCAAGACCCACAACGGGGTGACCGATTCGCGATCCACCCGCATGAAAAGCACCTTGGAGAGCGAGGCACTTTGGCCCGCCACCTCCTGCCCTGCGGCAGGCACCATCACCACGGCCACCCGGTCCTGTGACAAACCAGGAATGCCGTTGGCCACCAAGGCCCGAACCGGCACCACCACGCTCTCCACGCCGTAGCCCTTCTGGAACTTGAGAAAGACGGACGCCGAAGAAGGGGTGGAAGCCTCCAAGGGGCCCGCGCGTTCGGGCATCCGGTCCATGGTGTTGAGAATGAGATCACCCACGGAAAAAGAGCGGTCCGCCGCCAGCGGCTTCACCGAGCCGGTTCGCGGCACTTCGACGGTCGCCGAAGCAGCTCCCACACGCTCGGCGTGCAGGGCGGCAAACAATGCGGCAGACGCCGTGTCCTCGGGCTGCGCCCGACCGGTCAGCCCTGACTTCGGGGACGAGACACGAGACACACCCTCTTGCATGGCAGACATGTTCAATGCGCTCACAGCTTGACTCCTCTTTGCACAGCCCCGTCCCGCAATCCGGCCAAGGCCTGGCTACCGGGAGCCTGAACCAAACCCAACAGGGCCCAATGTGCCGCCGCATCCCAGCGAAGCTGCAACAACTCGACCATGGACATCCCCACATACGGAAACTCGCTCTCGTGCCGGAAGGCCATGAGCACGGAGAAGATTTGCTGGGCCCGCGACCAGTCCTTCTGATCGATCGCAAGGAAGCCCACCTCTGCCAGCGACCGCGCCAGGTCAGGCGAAAGCAGCGCTGGCATCGAGGCCACCTCTGCTTGCTGAAGAGACGGGGCTGGGCTCAGGGATCGCATGGCTTGTGCGGGGTGGTTGGATGGCTGAGTGCGCGAGGCCGAAAGGAAAGTTCGGGCGGCTCTCCGGCTTTTCGGGGTTTGCTGGGGAAATGAACCTTGGTACGCCCCCCTCCACTCATGCTGCATACCGATTCCGGGCTTTGCATGCAACCGGTCCATGTCGTCCATTGACTTTTCCTCCCCCACGGGTCTCGATGCCGCCCCCCTCAGCGAGAGGGCCCGCGCGCTGCTGAGAGGTGGGGCAACGGTTCCCGACGGGGACAACGCCGGTGCCACCCAGATCCTTCTCTGGACTTTTCTGGTGATGAGCGCGGCCCGTCTGCGGCGCTTTGCGGACCATGTGGGCATGCTCGGGGCCGGCACCGCATTGCGCCACGTGCTGGACGGGCGGCGAATCGCCGCTTTTCGCGAACAGCTCGGCCACGAGCTGTTCCAATTCGGCATGCTGAAAGCGCCGCTGATCGGCACGTTCCCGATCGCGCCAACGGCATTCAACGACCCGGAGCGCGCCCACAGGGCGGTGCGCGAATCCGGCCTGGCCGCCCTGCAAGCTTTCTGCATGGCGCCGGATGCTCAACACCTTCACCTGCGCGCACGCCTGTCGGCGCGGCTGCAGGAGATTGCGCCAGACACCGCTTCCCGCATCTTCGTCGACCCGCCGAGCGGCGCACTCCTTCAAAGGGTGCTCCGCGAGGTGGAGCCGGTTCTCGCCACCGCCTTTGATGGCATCGGAGCCACTTCATGAGATCGGGAAAAATCATTCGCCGTGAGGATGCCAGCCACCTCCGTCAAGCCGCCCAGGTGCTGGCGGACGCACACGCCCAAGCCGCCACCCTGCTGGAAACATCGCGCCAACGGGCCACGGAAGAGGCCGAGCGCATCCAGCGGGACAGCGCGGAGGCCGCCGCCCGCGAGAAATCCGGCCTGATGTTGCAAGCCATCGCCAGCCGGGACGCCTACATGGCAGAAGTCGAATCGGAACTGGTGAGCGTGGTCATCAACGCCGTGCGATCGATCTTTTCCCAGTACAACGACCACGAGCGCGCCACACTGGCCGTCGGCAAGGCCCTCAAGGCCCTGCGCCAGCAGACACAGGCCACGCTGCACGTGCATCCCAGCCACCACGACGCGCTCTGCGCGGCCGTGCCGACCCTGCTGCGCGACACCCCCTCGCTGCAATCGCTCATCGTGGAGCGCGACTCGCGCCTCAAACCCGGCACGTTCGTGCTGAGAAGCGCCATGGGTCTGGTGGAAACCGACCTCGAATCGCAGCTGCGTGCGATCGAAAACGCCCTGGTGCGCAGCGTCAGGGTGTCGGACGCCGCCCGGCACATGGTGGCCGGCGTCCCGATCTGACCGGCACCGCGCGGCTCAACGCGAGGCCTGCCAACCCCCGCCCAGCGCGGCCACCAGCGCCATGCTGGCCGCCAGCCGATCGGCCTGCACGTCGAGCGCCGCCCGGCGCGCCGACAGCGCCAGGTTCTGCGCAGTCGCCACTTCCAGGAAGCTGATCTCGCCGGCCTCGTAGCGGTAGCCCACCACGCGCTCGTTTTCGCTGGCCAACCTCACCAGTTGCTGTTGCTGCCGGTCCTGCTCGGCCAGTGTCGCCAGTTGCACCAGCGCGTCCTCGGTTTCGCGCACAGCCGCCAGCACGCCGCCACGCCAGGCCGCGGCCTGTTCGTCGTAGGCGGCGAGGAAGGCGGCTTCGTCGGCGCGGCGCGCACCGCCATCGAACAGCGTGGCCGCGAGCTGCGGGCCCAGCGACCAGACGCGCGCGGGCGCGTCCAGCAGGCGGGACCAGCTGCTGGCCTGCAGCGTGCCGCTGGCCGAGAGCGTCAGGTCCGGCAGCCAGGCGCGCTGGGCCACGCCCAGTCGCGCGTGCGCAGCGGCCAGCGCGCGCTCGGCGGCGGCCAGGTCGGGGCGGCGGCGCAGCAACTCGCCGGGCAGCGCCGTGGGAACGGCGGGCACCGCCGGCAGCGCCGCATCGCGCGCGGCCATCGGGTACTCGGCGGGTGTGGACCCCGCCAGCAACGCCAAAGCGTTCGCTTCCAGCGCGCGCTGGCGCTGCAGGGTGAACACCTGAGTGCGCAGCGACTGCAGCTGTGTCTCGGCCTGGATCACGTCGGCGCGCGCCACCAGGCCAGCTTCGTACTGCAACTGCGTGACCTGCAGCGAACGGGCATAGGCCACGTCGGCCTGGGCCTGCAGGGCCAGTTGGGCGTCCAGCGCCCGCAACCGCACATAACCCTGCGCGGCCGCCAGCTGCAGCGCCAGGCGCGCGGCGTCCATCAGCGCGGCCTGCGCTTCGGCGCCGGCCATGGCGGCCTGGCGCGAGAGCGCGACACGGCCCCACAGGTCGGGCGACCAGGACAGGTCCGCACCCGCCGCGTACAGCCGGCGCGTGCCGGCGCTGGTGCCGGCGGCCGCGTTGCCGCCGCTGCGCGTGGCGGACGCGCCCACACCGACCTGGGGCAGCGCCAGCGCACGGGCGGCATCCACCTGCGCCAGCGCCTGGCGCCAGCGCGCCTCGGCCTGGGCCAGCTCGGCATTGGCCTCGCCCACGCGGCGCAGCAGCCGGTCGAGATCGGCGTCGCCGTACACATTCCACCAGTCGGGCTGGATCGCGGCGGCCGCCGCCGGGGCACCGGCGTGCTGGAAGCCGGCGGGCAAGGCCATCTCGGGCGCGCGGTAATCGCCGCCGGTGGCACAGGCCGCCAGCCACAGCGGCAAGGCGGCCAGCGCGAAACGGGAAGGAAGCAGGAAAGAGGGCATGGGTTCAGGCGGTCTGGGCCACCGGGCTCGGGCCTTGCACGCGTCGGCGCAGGCGCTCCAGGGCCAGGTAGACCACGGGCGTGGTGTAAAGCGTCAGCAGCTGGCTCACGGCCAGGCCGCCGATGATGGCAATGCCCAGGGGGCGGCGCAGTTCCGAGCCTTCGCCCAGGCCCAGCACCAGCGGCACCGCGCCCAGCAGCGCAGCGAGGTTGGTCATGAGGATGGGGCGCAGGCGGCGCAGCGCGGCCTCGTGAATGGCGGCCTGCGGCGCCAGCCCGCGCGTGCGCTGTGCGGCCAGCGCGAAGTCGATCATCAGGATGGCGTTCTTCATCACCACGCCGATCAGCAGGAACAGCCCCAGCAGCGCGATCAGGCTGAATTCGGTGTCCGAGATGCGCAACGCCAGCAGCGCGCCCACGCCCGCCGACGGCAGCGTGGACAGGATGGTCAGCGGGTGCAGCGTGCTCTCGTACAGCATGCCCAGCACCAGGTAGACCGTGAGCAGCACGGCCAGGATCAGCCAGGGCTGGCGCTTGAGTGTGGCCTGCAGACTGTTGGGGTCGCCCGCGCGCTCGCCGGTAGAGATGCTGGTGGGCAGCAGCAGGCCGTTGACGGCGCGGTCGATCGCCTGCTGCGCCTGCTGCAGGCTCACACCAGGCGCCAGCGCATAGCTGATGCCGGCGGAGGCGAACTGGGCGTCGTGCTGCACGCGGTCGCGCGTGAGGCCGTAACGCCAGCTGGCGATAGCGCTGAGCGGCACGCGCTCGCCGGCGTCGTTGAGCAGCTGCACCTGATCGAGCGCAGCCGGCTCGCTGTTGCCGCGCGGGTCGGCCTCCATCACCACGCGGTACTGGTTCAGCGGGTCGTACAGCGTGGCGACCTGGCGCTGCGAGAACGCGTTGTTCAGGGCCGTCGTCACGGTGTCCATGCGCACACCCAGGCGGCGCGCGGCCTCGCGGTCCACGTTCAGCACGACCTGCTGCGCGTCTTCACCGGCGCCGAAGTCCACGTCGGTCAGCTCGGGCAGCGCACGCAACGCCTCACCCACCGGTTTGGTCCAGCCGCGCAGGTCCTGCAGCGAATCGGAGCGCATGACGAACAGGTATTCGTTGTCCCCCCCGCCGCTGGAGAGGCGGATGTCCTGGTCCACGTTCACGAACAGCACGCCGCCGGCGATCTTCGGCGCATTGGCGCGCAGGCGCGCGACCACGGTCGAGGCCGGTTCACCGCGTTCGGCCAAGGGCTTGAGGCGGATGCGGAACCAGGAGTTGCTGGTGCCGGTGCGCCCGCCGCTCACGCCCGTCACGTCGGCCACGGCGGGGTCGGCCACCAGCAGGCGGCGAAAGGCCTCTACCTTGGGTTGCATGCCCTGGAACGAAAAACCGTCGTCGCCGCGCACGAAGCCACCGAGCTGGCCGGTGTCCTGCTGCGGCAGCATGCCCTTGGGGATCGCCACATAGAGCCACACGTTGAGCGCCACGGTGCCGGCCAGCAGCAGCAGGGTGAGCACGCGGTGGCGCAGTGCGAAGCCCAGGCTGCGCGCGTAGCCCGCCTGCACGTCGGCCAGCAGGCCGGCGATGCCGCGCGCCAGCGGGCCGGGTGGCTTGGGCGGGCCGGCCGGCAGGCCGTGCGCGCACAGCGCGGGCGTGAGCGTGACCGAGACCGCCAGCGAGATCAGCATGGCCGCCACCAGCGTGATCGAGAACTCGCGGAACAGCCGCTCCACCACACCGCCCATGAACAGGATGGAGATGAACACCACGATCAGCGCCAGGTTCATCGCCAGCAAGGTGAAGCCCACCTCGCCGGCGCCGGTGAAGGCCGCGCGCCAGACCGTGCGCCGCCCCACCTCGCGCTGGCCGTTCGCGGCCTGCGCCGCGCGCGCCCGCTCGATGTGGCGCTGGATGTTCTCCAGCACCACGATGGCGTCGTCCACCACCAGGCCGGCGGCCACGATCAGGGCCATGAGCGAGAGGTTGTTGAGCGAGAAGCCCTGCCACCACATCACCGCGAAGGCGCCGATCAGCGAGACCGGCAAGGCCAGCGCCGGAATCAGCGCGGTGCGCACGCTGCCCAGGAAAGCCCACACCACCGCCATCACCAGCACGCACGACAGCACCAGCGTGAACTGCGCCTCGCGCAGCGTGGCGCGGATGCCGGGCGAGCGGTCCATGACCACGCGCAGCTCGGTGTCGGCCGGCAGCAGCGCGCGCAGCTGCGGCAGCTGGGCATGGATGGCGTCGATGGTCTGCACGATGTTGGCGCCGGCGCGCCGGCTCACCAGCAACACCACGGCCGGCCGGTCGTTGTGGTAACCGGCGGTGTAGCGGTTTTCCACCGAGTCCGTCACCTCGGCCACGTCGGCCAGGCGCACCAGCGCCCCGCCCTCGTTGCGCACCACCAGCTGCGAAAAGTCCGCCGCCGTGCGCAGCGGCGTGGGCAGCGCGATCTGCCAGCGCTGGCCGCCCTGCTCGGTCTGGCCGAGCGGGCGCCAGGCGTTGGCCTGGGCGATGGCCTGGCGCACGTCGTCCAGCGACATGCCCCGGTGCGACAGCGCCTCGGGCCGCGCCTGCACGCGCACGGCGGGCAGCGACGAGCCGTCCACCGTGACCTCGCCCACGCCCACGATCTGCGCGAGTTTCTGCGCCAGCACGGTGGATGCGTTGTCGTACAGCGCCGACGAGGGCAGCCTGGGCGAGGACAAGGCCAGCGCCATGATGGGGGCCTGCGAAGGGTTGACCTTCACGTAGCTCGGGTTGCCCGTCATGCCCGAGGGCAGTTGCCCGCGAGAGGCGTTGATGGCGGCCTGTACCTCGCGCGCGGCCTCGTCGATGTCGCGGTCCAGGTTGAACTGCAGCGTGACGCTGGTGCTGCCCTGGTTGCTGCTGGATCGGATGCTCGCCACGCCCGCGATGCTGCCCAGCGCGCGCTCCAGCGGCGCGGCCACGGTGGAGGCCATGCTCTCCGGGCTGGCGCCCGGCAGGCTGGCGCGCACCTGGATCACCGGGAAGTCCACCCGCGGCAACGGCGACACCGGCAGCAGCCGCCACGCCAGCAGGCCCACCAGCACGATGCCGACGGCCAGCATCACGCTGCCGATGGGGCGGCGGATGAAGAAGCGGGCCAGCGCGTTCATGCCGTTTCGGTGCGCCGGCGCGCCAGCCGGTCGAACGCCAGGTAGACCACCGGCGTGGTGAACAGCGTGAGCACCTGGCTCACGATCAGCCCGCCCACCATCACGATGCCCAGCGGCTGGCGCAGCTCGGCGCCCGAGCCGCTGGCCAGCATGAGCGGCACCGCGCCGAACAGCGCGGCCAGCGTGGTCATGAGGATGGGGCGAAAACGCAGCAGCGCGGCGCGGTGGATCGCCTCGCGCGGCGACAGGCCCAGGCGGCGCTGCGCGTCCAGCGCGAAGTCCACCATCATGATCCCGTTCTTCTTCACCAGCCCGATCAGCAGCACGATGCCGATGACCGCGATCAGGTCCAGCGGCCGCCCCGCCAGCAGCAGCGCGGCCAGCGCGCCCACCGTGGCCGAAGGCAGCGTGGAGAGGATGGTGAGCGGGTGCACCGCGCTCTCGTACAGCATGCCCAGCACCAGGTACATCACCACCACGGCGGCCAGGATCAGCCACAGCGTGTTGGCCTGCGAGTTGCGGAAGCCCTCGGCCGCACCCTGGAAGGCCAGCTCCACGGCCACCGGCAAGTCCACCTGCCGCTGGACGGCTTCGATGGCGGCCACGGCCTCGCCCAGCGAATGCCCGGGCGCGAGGTTGAACGACAGCGTGACCGCCGGGAACTGCCCCTGGTGCTCGATGGCCAGCGGCGCGCGCCGCTCCACCGCGCGCGCCACCGCCGACAGCGGCACCGGTTTCGCGTCGGCCCCGCCGCCGGCCGGCTGCACGTACACCCCCTCCAGCGCCTGCAAACCGCCCTGCTTCGCGTCGTCGCTCTCCAGCACCACGCGGTACTGGCTGGCGTGGGTGAACAGCGTGCTCACCTGCCGCTGGCCGAACGCGCTTTGCAGCGCGGAGGCGATGTCGCCCATGCGCAGGCCCAGGCGTGCCGCCGCGTCGCGGTCGATCTCCAGGTAGGCCTGCAGGCCGTCGCGCTGCAGGTTGCTGGCCACGTCGATCAGCTCCGGCCGTTCCTTCAGCGCGGCCAGCAAACGCCCGGTCCACTCACCCAGCAGCGCGCTGTCAGGGGAACTGAGCGTGAACTGGTACTGCGTGCGGCTGATGCGGTCTTCCATGCCCAGTTCCTGCACCGGCTGGAACCAGGCCTCGATGCCGCCCACGTCGCGCGCGCGTTCGCGCAGCCGCTCGATCAGTTCGCCGGCCGACACCGAGCGCTGCGCGTGCGGCGCCAGCGTGAGCAGCATGCGCCCGCTGTTGAGCGTGGCGTTGCTGCCGTCCACGCCGATGAAAGAAGCCACGCTCTGCACCGGCGCCTCGGCCAGCAGCGCCTTGGCCAGCGCCTGCTGCCGCTCGGCCATGGCGCCGAAGGACACGCTCTGCGGCGCCTCGGTCACCACCTGGATCGCGCCGGCGTCCTGCACCGGGAAGAAGCCCTTGGGCACGGCCAGGTAAAGCAGCGCCGTGAGCACCAGCGTGGCGGCCATGGCCAGCAGCGCCAGCGGCTGGCGCGCCAGCACCCAGTCCAACCCGCGCCCGTAGCGCTCGATGGTGCCGCTGAGCCAGTCGCGCCGGCCTTCGGCGTGCGCCGGCGCCTGCCGGAGCATGCGCGCGGCCATCATGGGCGTGAGCGTGAGCGAGACCACCAGCGAGATGCCGATGGCCACCGCCAGCGTGACCGCGAACTCGTGGAACAGGCGGCCCACCACATCGGCCATGAACAGCAGCGGAATCAGCACCGCCACCAGCGAGACCGTGAGCGAGACCAGGGTGAAGCCGATCTCGCTCGCGCCCTTGAGCGCGGCTTCCATCGGGTCCGCCCCCTCCTCGCGGTGGCGCGCGATGTTCTCCAGCATCACGATGGCGTCGTCCACCACGAAGCCGGTGGCGATGGTCAGCGCCATCAGGCTCAGGTTGTTGAGCGAATAGCCCAGCAGCAGCATGGCCGCGAAGGTGCCGACCAGCGAGAGCGGCACCGCCACGCTGGGAATCAGCGTGGCCGGCAGCGTGCGCAGAAAGACAAAGGTGACCAGCACCACCAGCGCGATGGCGAACAGCAGTTCCTTCTGCACGTCGCGCACCGACGCGCGGATGCTCTCGGTGCGGTCGGACACGATCTGCACCTTCACATTCGCCGGCAGCGTGGCCGTGAGCTGCGGCAGCAGCGCGCGCACCTGGTCCGCCACCGCGATCACGTTGGCGCCGGGCTGGCGCTGGATGTTCAGCAGCACGGCGGGCGCGAGGCCGCAGCCGCCGGTCTGGCCCTCGGCACAGGCCATGCCGGCCCAGGCGGCGAGAAAGCGGTCTTCCGCGCCCTCCTCCACTTTCGCCACATCGGCCAGGCGCAGCGGTGCGCCGTCGCGCCAGGCCACGATGAGCCGCTGGTACTCGGCCGCGGAGCGCAGCTGGTCGTTCGCGTCCAGCATGGTGCTGCGCAACTGGCCGTCGAAACTGCCCTTGGGCTGGTTGTTGTTGGCCGCGGCGATCGCGGTGCGCAGCTCCTCCAGCGTCAGGCCGTTGGCGGCCAGCGCGCGGCTGTTCGCCTGCACCCGGATGGCGGGGCGCTGCCCGCCCGCGAGGCTCACCAGGCCCACGCCCGGCAGGCGCGACAGCTGGCCCGCCATGCGCGTGTCCACCATGTCCACCACGCGCGGCAGCGGCAGCGTGTCCGAACCGATGGCCAGCGTGAGGATGGGCACGTCCGCCGGGTTCACCTTGCGGTAGATCGGCGGCGCGGGCAGGTCCGAGGGCAGCAGGCTGTTGGCGCTCTGCAGCGCGGCCTGCACGTCCTGCTCGGCCACGCCCAGGTCCACCTCGAGCGCGAACTTCAGGGTGATGACCGAGGCGCCGCCCGAGCTGGTGGACGACATCTGCGACAGGCCCGGGATCTGCCCGAGCCGGCGCTCCAGCGGCGCGGTGACGGTGCGCGCCGTCACGTCCGGGCTGGCGCCGGGCTGGAAGGTGAACACCTGCATCACCGGGTAGTCCACCTGGGGCAGCGCCGACACCGGCAGCTGGCGCCAGGCCAGCAGGCCGGCGATGAGCACGGCCAGCATGAGCAGCGAGGTCGCGACCGGCCGCAGGATGAAAGGGCGCGAGAGCGAGAGGGGTGCGGCGGCGGCGGACGACATGCGCGCCCCTGTCAGCGCGCGGTGGCGGCGGCCGGGGCCGCGTCGGGCGCCAGCGGTGACGAGGCCGGCAATTCGGCCGCCTGCACCACGTTCACCGCGCGGCCGTTCTCCAGCCGGTCCAGGCCTTCGAGCACCACCGGCTCACCGCTGACCAGGCCTTTGAGCACCACCGTGCGCCCGCCGCTGGCGGGGCCGAGCGTGAGGTCGCGCACCTGGGCCTTGTTGTCGGCAACCACATACACATAAGTGCCGCGCGAGCCGTGCTGCACCGCGTCGGTGGGGATCGTCACCGCGCCGGGCAGCTGGCGCAGGGCGAGGCGCACGTTCACGAACTGGTTGGGAAACAGCGCGTCGTCCGCGTTCTCGAAGCGCGCCTTGAGCCGCAGCGTGCCGGTGGCCGCGTCGATCTGGTTGTCCAGCGTGTCCAGCCGGCCCTGGGCCAGGCGGCTGCGGTTGTCGCGGTCCCAGGCCTCGGCCTGCGGCGGCTGCTTGCCGTCGTGGGCGGCGCGCACCTCGGCCACCTGCGGCTCGGGCACGTTGAACACCACCGACACCGGTTGCGTCTGCGTCAGCGTGAACAGGCCGTTGGCGTCGTTGGCCGACAGCAGGTTGCCCGCGTCCACCCGGCGCAGGCCGATTCGGCCCGCGATCGGCGCCACGATGCGCGTGTAGGAGAGCTGCAGCTTCGCGTTGTCCACCTGCGCCTCGTCGGACTTGAGCGTGCCGCGCAGTTGCTGCACCAGCGCGGCCTGGCGGTCCAGCACCTGGCGCGCCACGGCGTCGCGCTTGAACAGCAGCTCGTAGCGGGCCAGTTCGCTCTCGGCGTTGCGCAGCTGGGCCAGGTTCTGCTGCTGCTGGCCCTGAGCCTGGGCCAGCGCCACGCGCAGCGGCTCGGGATCGATCTCGGCCAGCAGCTGGCCGCGCGCCACCTTCTGCCCTTCGCGCACCAGCACGCGCGCCAGCTGCCCGTCCACCCGGCTGCGCACCGTGACCGTGTTGTAGGGCGCCACCGTGCCCACGGCCCGGGCCTGTACCGTGAAGTCTTCGGTGCGCGCGGGCTCCACCCGCACCGCCACCGGACCGCGCCAGGCGCTCGGCGCGGCCGGCGGCTGAGGCGGCGGGCGCAGCAGGAACCACCAGGCCGCGAAGCCGACGCCCAGGAACAGGCCCAGCCACAACAGCCGGCGCGGCCAGGTCAGACGTTGGGAGTTCGAGGCGGCAATGCGGTCAGGTTCTGACATGAAGACCAAAAGAGAAGAAAGAAAACGGGGGCAGAGAGGCTGACCGGGAACTGGCTGTGCAGGCGCCCGCCTCTCTGGCGGCGCCGACGCTGGCTGACTTTGCGCGGAAGCGGACGACAGATGATAGCCATTCGCAACTGCGTGTAACCGGGTCCGACCGTGGCCGGCGCGGAAGGTTCACTTCATCGCATCGAGTGGGGCTCCGAAGACGGTGCCACACGTATGAAAGTCACCCAATGTCGCTGGCTGACTTTGCCGCGTCAGCAAGTCGCCTACCTGTCAAACGCCATTTTGAAGAGCCGTGGCAGCAGCGCTGACAGCCGTATGAGCGCCAACTTGAACGGCAGCCATCGAAATCAAAACGACCACAACGGCCTCTACAACGATCACGGGCCGGCGCCTCCACGCAAGGAGCAGGAGCGCTTTTAAGAGAGTACCGGTTGAATGACCCCGTGTCTTGAGCAGGCGGATACCGCGCTCCAAGCCAGGAACAGGACTAAAGGCTCTGTCGGCAAACTGAGACACGTTTGCGAACCAGGACAGAGCTGCAGTGATGGCACAGGCATAGAACGCGCTGGTGGCACTCCAGTTGCTTAGATCGATTCGACCGAAGTCGAGACGGAACCAAAACAGCACCGCAACCGACGTCATCAAAATGGTGGGCGTCAGATTCCGAAGAAACTCCAAAAATGCCCCTCTTCCTGCGCCGAGGATGTGCATCAAGTCTCCTTGTTTCTTCTTTCATCTCACGACACGATATAGGCCCCGGCCCCCACACACAGCAGCTTCCCGTCCGCCCCCATGAAGGCCATGCGCGTGTTCGCCACCCGCGACCCCAGCCGCAGCACTTCGGCGCTGAGCAGGAAGTACTCGCCGACACAAGGCCGCAGGTAGTCGATGCGCAGGTCGATGGTGCCCAGCTTGCTGAAGCGCTGCAGGCGTTGCAGCGGTTCCTCGTTCATGTGGCGCGCGCCGTTGGCGGCCACGCAGGCCAGGCCACCCATGGCGTCGAGCGCGGCGCTGACCACGCCGCCGTGCACGCGGCCGTGCTGGTAGTGGCCGATCAGGTCGGGCTTCATGTCGATGCGCGCCGTCACGCCCTCGGGCCGGATGGCCTCGATCTTCAGGCCCAGCACCTTGTTGAAGACGATCTTGTTCTCGAACAGGTCCTTGAGCACGGCGATGAACTCGGGCTCGAACTCGACCGGGGCGGAGGCGGGGGCGGCGGTGTGTTTGCTCATAGGCCCCATTGTCGTGCGGCCAGTTCTTTCATGATTTCCTCGGCGCCGCCGCCGATCATCATCACCTTCACCTCGCGGTACACGCGCTCGCTCACCGTGCCGCGCATGTAGCCCATGCCGCCGAGGATCTGCACCCCGGCATCGGCGCAGAACTGCATGGTCTGCGTGGCGTGGTTCTTGAGCAGGCAGACGTTGGCGACCCAGTCGGCGCCGTCGTCGCCCGCGTCCACGCGCGCGCCCAGCGCGTCCAGCCAGGCCTCGGTGGAGCGGATGCGCATCTGCATGTCCATCAGCTTGTGGCGGATCACCTGGCGCTCGATGAGCGGTGCGCCGAAGGTGCTGCGCTGCCGGGCCCAGGCCAGGGCTTCGTCGTGGCAGGCCTCGGCAAAACCGAGCGCCATGGCGGACAGGGCCAGGCGCTCGCCGTTGAAGTTGCCCATGATCATGCGGAAACCCGCGCCCTCCGCGCCCAGGCGGTAGCGCACGGGCACGCGCACGCCGTCGAAGCGCAGGTGGGCGGTGTCCGAGCACAGCCAGCCCATCTTCTGCAGCGCGCTGCGCGAGATGCCGGGCGCGTCGCAGGGCACCACGAGCATGGAAATGCCACTCGCACCCTTGCTCTGGGGGTCGGTGCGCACGGCGAGGGTGATCCAGTCGCAGCGCATGCCGGAGGTGATGAAGACCTTTTCGCCGTCGACGACGTACTCATCGCCCTCCAGCCGCGCGGTGGTGCGCAGGGCGGCCACGTCGGAGCCGCCACCGGGCTCGGTGATGCCCAGGGCGGCGATCTTCTCGCCGCGCAGCACGGGTGGAATCACCTCCTGCTGCAACTCGGGCGTGCCGTGCGCGAGCACGGGCGGCAGGCCGATGTTGTGGGTGAACAGGCTGGCCATCACGCCACCGCTGCCGCCGTACCGGGCGAGCGTGCGCGACATGGCGTTGCGCGCGCCCCAGGGCGCGGGCGTGCCCCCCAGGGGCTCGGGGTAGCCCAGGCCCAGCAGGCCGATCTCGGCGGCCTGGCGGTGCAGCGAGCGTGGCAGTTCGCCCGCGTCTTCCCAGGCAGGCACGTTCGGGGCGATGGCCTGCGTGGCGAAGCGTTGCACGGTATCGACCAGCGCGGTGCGGTCCTCGGCGGTGAAGGTGGGGGCGGCGGTGTTCATGCGGCAAACGTCACCAGCAATTGCCCGGGCGCGACCTGCTGGCCCGCCGCCACCGAGAGTGCTTCCACGGTGACGTCGCGCGGCGCGGCCAGGGTGTGTTCGAGCTTCATGGATTCGATGACCAGCAGCGGCTCGCCCTTGGCGACGGCGGCCCCCGGTTGCGCGTGCACCGCGATGAGCTTGCCGTTGAACGGCGCGCGCAGTTCGCGCGCGGCGGACGCCCCCCCGGCGCGCTCGCGCGGCGCGAGACTGAGGTCGGTGAGCGCCAGCGTGTGCGCACCGGCTTGCGCCTGCCAGCGGCCCGCGCCCAGCGGCGCGGCGGCCACGGGCCAGGTGACGCCGCCGATGACCACACGGCCCGGGGCCACGCGGGCGGACACGGTGCGTTCGCCCCATGCCACGCTCAGGGCGCCCTGCCCCAGCTCCTGCACCGAGAGGTCCAGCACCTGGTCGCCGTGCAACCAGCGCAGCGGGCGGGCGAAGGGGCACGGCAGCGCCGCGGCGGGCGCCTGCGCGCCGAACACCGCCGCGAGCACACCGGCCAGCACCGCGTCGGGCGGGTGCAGCAGCATGGCGCGCACGGTGTCACCTTCTTCGGCCAGGAAGGGGATGAGTGCCCCGCCTTCGTGGAACACGGGGTGGCGCAGGCAGGCCGCGAGGAAGGCCCGGTTGGTCGGCAGGCCCAGCACCAGGGTCTGGTCCAGCGCATGGGCCAGGCGGTCGATCGCCTCCCGGCGGGTGGGCGCATGGGCAATCAGCTTGCCAAGCATGGCGTCGTAGTGCGGGCTGACCTCGCTGCCGGTTTCCAGCGCGTGGTCGAAACGCAGGCCGCGCGGCAGCGGCGGCTCGGCGAAGCGATGCACGCGCCCGGTGTGCGGCGTGTGGTGCTCGTCCTCCGCGCACAGGCGCACCTCGATGGCGTGGCCGTGGAAGCCGATGGCCTCCTGCGCCAGGGGCAGCGGCTCACCGCGCGCCACGCGCAACTGCCATTCCACGAGGTCGAGCCCGGTGAGGGCCTCGGTCACCGGGTGTTCCACCTGCAGGCGGGTGTTCATCTCCATGAGGAAGAACTCGTTCCCCTCCACCAGGAATTCCACCGTGCCCGCACCCACATACCCCGCGGCCTGGGCCAGCGCGACGGCGCAGCGGCCCAACTGTTCGCGCAGCTCGGGCGAGACGGCCGGGCTCGGCGCTTCCTCGATGATCTTCTGGTGCCGCCGCTGCACCGAACAGTCCCGCTCGCCCAGGTGGACACAGTGGCCGTGCGCGTCGGCGAACACCTGCACCTCCACATGCCTCGGCCTCAGCAGGGCGCGTTCGATCAGCAGGTCGCCGTTGGCAAAGCCCGCCAGCGCCTCGGAGCGCGCGCCCTTGAGCGCGGGCAGCAGCTGCGCGGCCTCGTGCACCAGGCGCATGCCGCGCCCGCCGCCGCCGGCCACGGCCTTCACCATCAGCGGGAAGCCGACGCGCTGCGCCTCGGCCACGAAGGTCTCGTCGCGCTGGTCATCACCGAAGTAACCCGGCAGGCAGGGCACGCCGTGCCGCACGGCCAGCGCCTTGGCGGCGGACTTGCTGCCCAGCGCGCGGATGGCCGCCGGCGGCGGGCCGACCCAGGTGAGGCGGGCGTCGATCACGGCCTGCGCGAAATCGGCGTTCTCGCTCAGGAAGCCGTAGCCCGGGTGCACGGCGTCGGCCCCGGTGGCCACGGCGGCGTCCAGCAGGCGGTCCACGCGCAGGTAGGAATCGGCCGAGGCCGCACCGCCCAGCGCGTAGGCGCTGCCGGCTTCGCGCACGTGCAGGGCGCCGGCGTCGGGTTCGGAGAACACCGCCACGGTCTCGATGCCCATGGCGTGCGCGGTGCGGATGATGCGGCGGGCGATCTCGCCGCGGTTGGCGATGAGCAATCGTTTCATGGCTTCGGCGCCCAGGGGGCAGGCTGCTTTTTCGCGAAAGCGTTCAGACCACCGGCCGCCTCCGGGCCGCGCAAGGCGCTGGCGAAAGCGATGGCGGCCTCATTGCGCAGGTCGGGCACCTCGCCACGCAGGCGCTGCAACAGGCGCTTGGTGCCGGCCACGGCGCCGGGCGCGGCGCGCTTCATGGCCTGCACGCGTTCGGGCAACGCGGCGGCCAGCGCCCCGTCGGCCACCAGCTCGTCCACCAGGCCCAGCGCCTGCGCCTCGGGCGCGCGGTAGCTCCGGCCTTGCAGCAGCCACTGGCGCGCGGCGGCACCGCCCAGGCGCTGCCACACGAAGGGCGCGATCTGCGCCGGCGGCAGGCCCAGCGTCACTTCGGGCGCGGCGAAGCTGGAGCGCTCGGTGGCGATGACGTGGTCCGCGCAGCACACCAGGCCCAGACCGCCGCCCATGGCGGCGCCGTCCACGGCGCACACCAGCAGCTGGGGCAGCGCGCAGAGCGCGTGCAGCACGTCGCCGAAACCGCGGTTCAGCGCGATCAGCGGGTCGTCCTCGCCCGGCTGCAACGGCTGGCCGATGGCGCTGGCGAAACTGCCCAGGCTGCCGCCGGCGCAGAAGGCCCCCGGCGCGCCGGTGAGCACCACCACGCGCAGCGTCGAATCCTGCTGGGCGCGCAGGCAGGCCTCGTACAGGCCCACCACCATGGCGTCGCTCAGGGCGTTGCGCGCGGCGGGGTCGTTGAGCGTCCAGCGCTCCACGTCGCCCGCGCGCTCGACCAGGAAAGGCGCGCCGCTCACTTCTGCGGCCTTTTGGCGATGCCCATGATCTTGCTCAGAATGCCCATCATCACCTCGTCGGCGCCGCCGCCGATGGAGGCCAGGCGGCCGTCGCGGTACATGCGCGAGACCTTGTTCTCCCAGGTGAAGCCCATGCCGCCCCAGAACTGCAGGCAGGTGTCGGGCACGATGCGGTTGAGCCGGCCGGCCTTGAGCTTGGCCATGGTGGCCCACTCGGTCACGTCCTCGCCGGCCACGTAGTGCTCCACCGCCAGGTAGGTCAGCGCGCGCAGGCTCTCCACCTCGGTCTTGAGTTCGGCCAGCTTGAACTGCACCCACTGCTGGTCGGCCAGGCTGGTGCCGAAGAGCTTGCGGTCCTGCGCCCACTCCACCGTCCAGCCGATGCAGTTGGTGAGGCTCTGCAGCGTGCTCGCCGCGCACCACAGGCGCTCTTCCTGGAACTGCTGCATCTGGTAGATGAAGCCCGAGCCTTCGGTGCCGATCAGGTTGCGCTGCGGCACGCGCACCTCGTCGAAATAGATCAGGCCGGTGTCGCTGCTGTTCATGCCGATCTTCTTGATCTTCTGCGCGACCTCGATGCCCTTGACCAGCTTGCCGTTCTCGCGCATGCGCACCATCACCAGGCTCTTGTTCTTGTGCGCGGGGCCGTCGCCGGTGTTGACCAGCATGCACATCCAGTCGGCCTGCAGGCTGTTGGTGATCCACATCTTCTGGCCGCTGATGAGGTAGTCGTCGCCGTCCTTGCGCGCCACGCTCTTGATGGCCGACACGTCGCTGCCCGCGCCGGGCTCGCTCACGCCGATGCAGCCCACCAGGTCGCCCGCGATCGACGGCGCGAGGAACTCGCGCTTGAGTTCCTCGCTGCCGAAACGCGCCAGCGCGGGCGTGGCCATGTCGGTCTGCACGCCGATGGCCATGGGCACGCCGCCGCAGTGGATGTGGCCCAGGGTCTCGGCCATGGCCATGCTGTAGCTGTAGTCCAGCCCCGCGCCGCCGTAGGCCTCGGGCTTGGTCAGGCCCAGCAGGCCCAGGTCGCCCAGACCCTTGAAGATCTGATGCGCCGGCATCATCTCGGCCGCTTCCCATTCGTCCACGTGCGGGTTGATGTGCTCGTCGATGTAGCGCTTCAGGGTCTTCTGCACTTCGCGGTGTTCGTGGCTGAACTGCATGGTCTTGTCTCCGTCGGTGGTTTTGAATGGGGAAGGGGTCGGTGGCTACATGCGGGCCACGCCGAACTGCATGCGCCGGGGTTCGCGCGCGGCGGCCTCGGCGCAGGTGTCCAGGCAGAAGGCGAGCACGGCGCGGGTGTCGCGCGGGTCGATCACGCCGTCGTCGAGCACCAGGCCGCTGGTGTGGAAAGCGTCGGCCTGGCTCTCGAACACGTTGACGATCTGGTCGAACTGGGCCTGCATCTGCGCCGGGTCGGGTGTGATGCCTTTGCGCGCCATGCCGGCCTCGGCCACGATCTGCATGGTGCGCGCGGCCTGCTCGCCGCCCATCACGGCCGTCTTCGCCTGCGGCCAGCTGAACAGGAAACGCGGCGAGTAGCCGCGCCCGCACATGCCGTAGTTGCCCGCGCCGAACGAGGCGCCGCACTGGATGGTGATCTGCGGCACGGTGGCGTTGGTCACGGCCTGGATCATCTTGCTGCCGTGTTTGATCATGCCGCCCTGCTCGCTGTCCTTGCCCACCATGTAGCCGGTGGTGTTCTGCAGGTAGATGAGGGGATGACCGAGCTGGCACATCCACTGGATGAAGTGCGTGGCCTTGTTCGCGCCCGCCACGTCGATCGGACCGTTGTTGCTGATGAGGCCCACCGCATGACCGCCGATGCGCGCCTGCACGCACAGCGTGGCGGCGCCGTAGAGCGGTTTGAATTCGAGCAGCTCGGAGCCGTCCACGATGCGCGCCATCACCTCGCGCATGTCCACCGGCTCGCGGTGGTGGGCGGGCATGAGACCCAGCAACTCGTCGCGCTCGAACACCGGCGCGGGTGCGGGCGCGGCCGGCGGGCCCTGCCAGCCGATGCGCTGCAGCAGGTCGCGCGCGATGCCCAGGGCCTGCCGGTCGTCCTCGGCCAGGTACTCGCCCAGGCCCGACACGCCGGTGTGCATCTCGGCACCGCCGAGTTCCTCTTCGGTGGCCACTTCGCCCGTGGCCGCCAGCAACAAGGGCGGCCCGGCCAGGAAGGCGCGCGAACGGCCGCGCACCATGACCACGATGTCGGAGAGGCCCGGCATGTAGGCGCCGCCCGCCGTGCCCGAGCCGTGCTGCACGGTGATGACGGGGATGCCCGCCGCCGACAGCCGCGCGAGGTTGCGGAACAGCGAGCCGCCCAGCACGAAGCCCTCCACCTTGTACTTGGTGAGGTTGGCGCCCGCGCTCTCCACCAGGTGCACGAAGGGCAGCCTGTTCTCCAGCGCGATCTCCTGCACGCGCAGGATCTTCTCCAGCCCGCGCGCCTGGATCGCGCCCGCGTCGATGCCCGAATCGCTGGCCACCACCATGCAGCGCACACCACCGATGAAGCCCATGCCCGCGACCATGCCGCCGCCGGGCACGGACTTCTCCGGGTCCTTCGTGTCCTGCAGGTAGCCGGCCAGCGTGCACAGCGGCACGTAGGGCGCGCCCGGGTCCAGCAACAGGGCCACGCGCTCGCGCGGCAGCAGCTGACCGCGCTTGTCGAACACGGGCTTGGACTTGGCCGAGGTCATCGCGGCGCGGTCTTCGAGCGCGCGCAGCTGGGCGATGCGCGCGAGCATGGCTTCGCTCCGTTTCAAGGCCTGCGAGCTCTGAGGGTTGAAAGACGACTCAAACATCCTGGAACACCTTGGGCACGACGTAACGATGAAAACCATCGAAGGGTTTGACGGCGTCGCGGCCCTGCGCCTCGGCCGGTGCGGCCACCTGGCCCCAGCCCATGCGCACCTGCGGGCGCGCGCCGTCCACGCGCAGCACCGTGCCGCTGATGAAGCTGGCCGCCGGGCTGAGCAGGAAGACGATGGCAGCGGAGGTTTCGGCCTCGTTGCCGAAGCGCCCTGCCGGCACCGTCTCGCGCATCTCGCGCAACATGGGCCCGGCCTCGGGCGGGTAGTGGTCCATGCCGCTGGAGGCGATGTAGCCCGGGGCCACGGCGTTCACGCGCACGCCGCTGCGCGCCCATTCCAGCGCGGCGGTTTCGGTGAAGTTCACCATGCCCGCGCGCGCCGCGCCGCTGTGCCCCATGCCGGGCATGGAGCCCCACATGTCGGCCACGATGTTGACGATGGCGCCGCCATGGGCCTGCATGCTCTGCACGTAACACTCGCGCGCGAACAGGAAGCCGCCGGTGAGGTTGGTGTCGATCACCGCCTGCCAGCCCTTGGCGCTGATGTTCTCCAGCGGGGTGATGTACTGACCGCCGGCGTTGTTCACCAGCCCGTCGATGCGGCCATGCGCCCCCACGATGGCCGTCACCACGGTGCGCACCGCCTCTTCCTGGCGGATGTCGCAGGCATGGAAGCTGGCGCGGCCGCCGTCGGACACGATCTCGCCAGCGGTGTCCTGCAGCTTGGCGAGGCTGCGCCCGATCAGCACCACGTGCGCGCCCAGGCTGGCGAGCTCGTGCGCGGTGCAGCGGCCGATGCCCGAGCCGCCGCCGGTGACCACGACCACGCGGCCGTGCAGCAGACCCGGCGCGAAGGCCGAACGGTAGTGAGAGGGGGAGGTCATGCCGGCTCCTTCAGAAAGAGTTTCAAGGCCGATTCGGTGAGCTCGTCGAGCGAGGCGCGCGAGCGCGCCTTGGCGCTGCGGCCCGAGGGCGGCACGTACCACTGGGCCGACCAGTTGAGCGCGCCGAAGATCATCAGGCGCGCGAGCACCGGTTCGGCGCCGAGCTGGCCTTGCGCGTGCAGCGCCTGCAGCTCGGGCACCCAGTCGCCCTCGTAGCGGTCTTTCAGGCGGTTGACCTCGCCGCGCTGCGCGGTGCTGAGCGAGCGCCATTCGTAGAGCATCACGGGGATGAAGTCGCTGTCGGGTCCGAGCAGCACCTCGAAGTGGTTGCGCATGAGCGCGCGCAGGCGTTCGCGCGGCGGGGCGGCGGGCGGCAAGCCGGCCAGCGCGGCCTGCTGGCGCTGCAGCGCGCCCTGCATGCCTTCGAGCATCACCGCACCGAGCAGCGCCTCCTTGCTTTCAAAGTGATAGAAGGGCGAGCCCGATCGCATGCCCACGGCGGCGGCGATGTCGCGCGTGCTGGTGGCGGCGAAGCCCTGCTGGCGGAACAGGCGGGCGGCGCCGGCCACCAGTTCGCGGCGGCGATTGCCGTCGTCGCGCTCATCGGCGGTCTTGCGCGGTCGGCCGCGCGGGCGGCGCGGCGCCTCGGCGGCGGGGGGAAGGTCGGTGTCGGCCAGGCTCATGCGCGGCACGATAGCAGCCGGCCCTATTTTCAGCAAGCACCTGCTTTGTAAAAATAACCGCCGCCTGTCGCCCGCCCGACAGGGCATCGACCGGCGCTACGACGGGCGGATCGCGGCTTGTTCCGACCCTGCCGGCCGCTGCACCGCCTGCGCCTCCTCGAAGATGCGGTCGAGCAGCAGGGGAATCTCGAACAGCGCGCGGTTGTCCATGCGGCGCACCCGGGTCCGATGGCCTTCCAGATCGGCCAGCAGGCGCGCCACCGCGCCGTCGATGCCGCGGAAGCTGCGCAGCACGATGCCCAGGCCGTTCTCGCGCACCCAGTGCGCGTTGTAGCGCTCCTGCGGCATGGTCCAGGCGTTGTCCACCACGATCACGGGCAGGCCCTGCTGCACCGCCTCGCTCAGGCTGCCCGGGCCGGGCTTGCCGATGAAGAAATCGGCCAGGCGCATGTAGCGCGGCACCTCGCTGCTGAAGCCCACCACGCAGCGCGGTGCGCCGCGCGGCAGCGCCTGCAGCCGCGCGGCCAGGGCCTTGTTGTGCCCGCAGATCAGGATCAGCTGCGTGCTGGCGCTCAGGCGCTCGGCGATGCCCAGCATGGCCTTGGAACCATGGCCGCCGAACATCACGATGCCGGTGGGCCGAGTGGGATCGAGCCCGAGCTGGCGCAGCTCCTGCTCGCGGTCGAGCCGCATGGGCTGGTAGAACTCGGGCCGGATGATCATGCCGGAGGTGGCGTGCACCCGCCCGGCCGCGTGGCCCAGGGCAAGCGCCTGGTTCACCGCGCGCGGCGTGCCGCAGACCAGGTGCTGGCGCTGGTCGCGCTCGATCCAGAAGCTGGGCGGCACGTCGGCCAGGTCGGTCAGCACGGTGACGTAGGGCACGCCGGGCAGCGAGGCGCCCAGGCTCTCGACCATGGCGCGGTTGAAGTTGGGCACCAGCGAGACCACCAGGTCCGGCTCGGTGCGCAGCCAGTGCTGCTGCAGCTGGCGCAGCAGCATGGGGTGCGCCAGGCGGATCAGGCCTTGCAGCAGCTTGAGTTCCTGCGCCATGCCGATGGTCCAGCCGCGCGCGAGGCGCCGGTTGTACCAGTCCTCCGGCGCGCTGCCGGTCATCTGCTGGAACTTGGCCTTGGGGTCGAGCACCTCGAAGAGGTTGACCAGCCGCACGTTCCAGGGCGTGGGCTGTTCGCGCAGCACCGCCTCCAGAGCCAGGGCGGAAGCGCGGTGGCCGCCACCGGCATTGAAATAGATCAGGTCGACGGTTCGCATGGGCCGATTGGATCGGTGGTTTGTGTCAACGGTGTGGCAGCCCTCGGGACCGCGCCGACAGCCGACCGGGGCTGGCATTCAACTTGCATGACACCTTGTATCCAAGATGGAATGCCTGTTCATGGTGCAAGACACGCTTTCTCTTCCTGCCGCAGCCGACCCGTGGGCGAAGCTCTCCGAGCCCTTCGCGCCCGAGGCCTGGATCCACCGGCCGGCGCGGCCGCTGGCCGGGTCATCGGAGGGAGCGCTCGCCGGCCTGAGCTTCGCCGTCAAGGACAACATCGACGTGGCGGGCTGGCCTACCACGGCCGCCTGCCCCGCCTTCGCCTACACCGCCAGCGCGCACGCCAGCGTGGTGCAAACCCTGCTCGATGCTGGTGCGACCCTGCACGGCAAGACCAACCTGGACCAGTTCGCCTGTGGCCTGAACGGCACACGCTCGCCCTACGGCGCCGTGCCCAACGCGATCAACCCTCTGTATGTGTCGGGCGGCTCCAGCTCGGGCTCGGCCTATGCCGTGGCCACGGGCCAGGTGGACTTCTCGCTGGGCACCGACACCGCCGGCTCGGGCCGCGTGCCCGCCGGCCTGAACAACATCGTGGGCTTGAAACCCTCGCGCGGCCTCATCAGCGCGCGCGGCGTGGTGCCGGCCGCGCAGGCGGTGGACTGTGTGTCCATCTTCACCACCACCGTGGCCGGCGCGGCACGGGTGCTGACAGCCGCCATGGGACACGACGCGGCCGACCCCTACTCGCGCACGCTCGCGATGGCCGGCACGCCCTTTGGCCCCACCTTTCGCTTCGGCGTGCCGGCGCAACCCGAGTTCTTCGGCGACACCGCCGCCAGCGCGGCCTACGGCGATGCGCTCGCGCAACTGGTGGCCATGGGCGGCGAAGCCGTGCCGCTGGACTTCACGCCCTTCGCCACCTGCGCCGAGATGCTGTACGGCAGCGCACTGGTGGCGCAGCGCTACGAGGCGATTCGCAGCTTTTTTGACGCACACGAAGACGAGGTGATGGAGCCGGTGCGCGGCATCATCGCCGCCGGCCGAGGCTACAGCGCGGCCGACCTGGTGGCCGCGCAGACGCGGCTGGCCGCGCTCGGGCAACAGGCGGGGGCGCTGTGGCAGGGCATCGATCTGCTGGTGGTGCCCACCGCGCCCACGCACCACACCATCGCCCGCATGCAGGCCGACCCGGTGGCGCTCAACCGCCAGCTCGGCGCGTACACCAACTTCGTCAACCTGCTCGACTACGCCGCGCTCTCGGTGCCGGCCAGCCTGCGCGCCGACGGCCTGCCTTTCGGCGTCACGCTGATCGGGCGCTGCGGATCGGACTGGCAGCTCGCCGAACTCGGTCAGCGCTTCCACCACGCCACCGGCCTGCCCCAAGGCGCCACGCGCATGCCTTTGCCCCCGATGCAAGCCATTCCGGGGCTCGCCCCAACCTTTCTTTCCCAACCCTCCAGGAGCCCCGCATGAAACA